>JBGTBZ010000269.1:0-10435 GCA_041749155.1 Phycisphaerae bacterium | reverse complement strand
CCGGCGCCGAGCGCAGCGGCCATGTCCTTCGCACCCGCCGCGCCGCCGGAGGCGATGACCGGAACCGGGACAGCGGCCGAAACGGCAGCAACCAACGGCAGATCGTACCCCTGATGCGTGCCGTCGTGGTCAAAGCTGGTCAGCAGAATCTCGCCCGCCCCCAGTTCAACAGCCCTCTGCGCCCACGCGCGCGCATCCAGGCCAGTGCGGCGACGCCCCGAATGGGTGACGACCTCCCACCCTCCGTCAGGCTTGCGGGCCGCGTCGAGGGCGAGAATGGTGCATTGCCGCCCATATCGGTCGGACAGATCACGCATTATCGTCGGCCGCTCGACGGCGGCAGTGTTGACCGAGACCTTGTCGGCGCCCGCCGCGAGAAGGTCCTGGGCATCCTCGATGCTTCGAACTCCGCCGCCGACGGTGAGGGCGATGGAGACGACTTCACGGACCGCGCGGATCGTCTGAGGGCGCGCAGCGCGCTCTTCCATCGTGGCGGAGACGTCCAGAAGCACCAACTCGTCAGCCCCCTGGGCCTCGTACGCACCCGCCCGCTCGGCGGGATCGCCGGTATCGCGGAGGTTGGCGAACCGAATACCCTTGACCACCCGACCACTGTGAATGTCCAGACACGGGATGATTCGAGGCATCAACATTACGCCTGCGCCTCCTTCACCCACTTTGTCAGGAGGGCCAATCCCCATGCGCCGGAGAGCTCCGGATGGAATTGGCAAGCCAAAACGCGCTGCCGCTGCATAGCTGCCACGAACGGTCCCCCGTGCTCCGTTACCGCCGCCTCCCATCCGGAAGGAGCTCGGCAAAGCCGATATGAGTTGGCGAAGTAGGCAAATCCCGCGGGTGCTGCGGTGAACCCCGGGGTCGGTTCAACGCGATTCCAGCCGAGTTGAGGAACTTGCACGTCCTCGGAGAAGCGCTCCAGCCGGCCTTCCGCGATGCGCAGGCCATCGACCCCGGGCGATTCCTCGCTTGCCGAGCAGAGCAGCTGCAGACCCACGCAGATGGCCAGCAGCGCCTTTCCCTCTTCCACGCGCTGCCGGATTGCCTGCCCAGTACCGTCGCGGCACAGCCGCCCCATGGAAGTCCCAAACGCCCCGACACCTGGCAGGACCACGCGTGCCGCTGAAGCGACGTCGGCCGCCGTCTCTGCCAGCCGCGGAGCCGCGCCTGCCCTCCGGAGACCCGCGATGACTGATGCCAGGTTGGCGGTACCCGTCTGGACTATCACGACTTCTGCTGCAGCCATCAGAGCACCCCCTTTGTACTTGGAAGCGCGTTACCCTCGATAGCGACGGCTGCGCGCAGGGCGAGGGCCAGGGCCTTGAAGCTAGCCTCGATCTTGTGGTGGTCGTTTTCACCGACCAGCACATCCATGTGCACAGTTGCCCGCATGGCGGCGGCCAACGTGAGGAAAAAATGCGATACGTTCTCGCACGAGAGCTGCCCCACCCGCTCCCGCCTTAAGCCGAGCTCCGACCGGCAGTAGCCGCGGCCGGAGAGATCGATAACGGCCCGCGCCAGCGCTTCGTCGAGCGGCGCGTAGGCCGATCCGAACCGCCGGATGCCATTGCGGTCACCCAGCGCCTGGTCGATCGCCGTCCCGAGTGCGATCGCACAATCCTCTACCGTGTGGTGATCGTCCACCTCCAGGTCTCCGCGGCAGGTCAACTCGAGATCCAGCCGCCCGTGCATCGCCAGGGCGGCCAGCATGTGATCCAAAAAGGCAATCCCGGTGGAAACGTCGCAACGGCCGCTGCCCTCAAGCGCAACGGTGGCGCGAACATCGGTTTCGCGCGTCGTACGGGTCACGGCGCTGTTTCTGCCGCTCATTGCTGTACATCCCTGCAGGCGGTGTTCAAGTCCCGAAGCAATCTGTTGAAATCTCCATCGTTCCCTGGGCAGGTGATACGCAATGCAGGACCCCCGCCACAGGCAACCGCAAAGCCACGTACCGCGATCCCGCGGCGGGCCAGGGCTTCCTGCACCTCCAGTGCATCCCCGCGGCGCGCGTAGACGAAATTCGCCTGTGAGATCGGGCAGTCGAAGCCCTGCGCAAGTAGCGCTGCCCGCAACTCACAACGCTCACCGCGGATCCGCTCCAGGTACTCCTGATCGATCTCCATCCCCACGTCCAGCACCGCCTCCGCCGCAACGAGGGCGGTACTTGATGCCGAAAATGGACCTCCTGCGGCGCGCAACCAGCCGATAAGCCGCTGCGGGCCCACCGCAAACCCCAGTCGCAGGCCCGCCAGGCCATGGGCCTTCGAGAAGGTGCGAATAGCGATGACATTGGGCGCCTGCAGCACCGCGGAGGTGATGTCCAGATCCGCGAACTCGGTATAAGCCAGATCCACTACAACCATTGCCCTTGGCGCCGCGCTGGCGACACGCATCACCTGGTCGGTGGTGGCCGTCAGGCCCGTCGGATTGTTCGGAGTGACGATGGCTATAACAGCCGTGGCCGGGGAAAAACGCTCGATCAGGTCATCCGTCGGAAACCCCTCATCGGGCCACGACACTTCAACGACCTCTCCGCCGGCCAGATGAGCATATCGCCCGATCATCTCGAAGCTGGGCACTGGAATGACGATCTGCCGGCCCGGCTCGAGCATTGCCCGGCAACACCGGTCAATGGCATCGTCCGCACCACCAGTGACGAGCACTTCTTCGTGCCGCCGACCCAGCACGGCGGCAAGCCGTCTCTCGACACCGCCCGACCGTGGGTACCGCCTTATCCGCTCTGACTCAGGATCGCCCAGCGCCATCAGCACCTGCGGATGTGGCGCTGCCCCCTCGTTCGCATCGAGCCACAGATCGATTTGGTTGGATGGATTCCTCGGCGTGTAGGGTCGCACCTCCGCGATGAAGGGTCGCGGCCGCACCCCGGTGCGGGCGTTGGTTACAGATTGTGATGTGGCTGGAGGCATCTGATTCGGGTCAGGGGACGATCTGGGCGGTCGCCGTCACGACAATGTCGGTTCCGCCCCGCTTCTTTATCTCGGGAATGATCGCGGCAAGCTCGCTGCGGCGAACCGCCGCCTTGATCGCGTAGCCCGCTCCGCCATGGAGCACCGCAACCGTCGGCTCCCGCATGCACGGGACTGAGGCGATGACCTGCTCAAGCCGATCGAGGGAGACATTGACCTCCAGCATCACTCGCAGGCGCGCTTCCAGAACGGATCTGAGCAGGAGTATGAGCCGCTCAATCGCCTCCCGCTTGGGCGGCAGGTCCATTGCCGCCCTGCTGGCGTAAAGGCGTGTCGTAGAATGCATGAGCTCATCTACCACCTGGAGATTGTTTGCGATGAGCGTGGCGCCGCTGGCGGTGTTATCGACGATCATGTCCGCATCCTCAGGCGGAAAGACTTCCGTTGCCCCGTAACTGCGAACGACGCGAGCATCGATATTCTGGCGCTGCACCCAATCCCGCGTCAGCCGCTCATATTCCGAGGCGATCACGAGCGGTCGACGAGGAAGACGGCCTGCCTCCAGCAGGTCCGGCGGAGCGGCGGCCACAACGCGGACAGGGTCCAGGCGGGTGTCGAGCAACTCGATGAGCTCCACCCCCAGCTCAGCGGCCCAATCGGCCCCGGCGAATCCGAGGTCGCGCGTGCCCAGGTCAATCATTTCGATAAGGTTTTGCGGCTTAAGAAGTTTGGTTTCAAAACCGGGGAGGGCGAGCTCCGGCCGGTATTCCCTGGCGCCCAGGCGCAGGCCGAGCCCTGCCTCGCTCATGAGGCGTACCACACCATCCTGCATACGGCCCTTTGGCAGGCCGAGGCGAAGCGTTTGATTGGAAGAATCGAGTCGCTGCATAGGGCTCTCGGAGGGCTGGGTGGGCTGCCTGGCCGGAATGGCCCACGTAAAGCGAGCGACGCCGGCTGGCGGCCGGCGTCGGGGACGTTGACGTCTACAAGAGCGCCCGCACCCTACCCAGCCGCGCCATAGGCGTGGTGAGCGTGGTGAGTAACATGCTGCGGAAGAGGCATGCGGGCTGATGATTCCCCTCGCTTCGCCCAAGTCAAGCCATGCAAATTTTTCTTAGGCCCGGGGTTCGTGGAACATTTCGGGCCTTGCCGCATTTTGAGGCTACCGGGCAAAGACCCAACGCTCCGGTGCGGCGGTTGACCGCCTGTCGCCCGGACGTTTGCCGAGCCGGCCTTGTGCCGGCTCGGCGTCCGTTACAATGCACTCTTCCAACCGAACGGGCGCGAATGATTGAGATGCGACCAACAGGTTCCCGCTGACAAGGACTCACTCATGGCAAGGGCGCCGCAAAGGCGGTTGCTGGTGACTGCCGGAAGCACGCTGGAATGGATCGATGAGGTCCGCGTGTGGGGCAACATCTTCACCGGGCAGACGGGGCTGGCCATCGCCATGGAGCTGGCACGCATCGAGGGGGCGAAAGTCGAGTTGCTGACAAGTAACTCCGATCATGCCCTACGATTCACCCATGAGAACGATGCTCAAAGGTGCTCCGCCGCAACATTTCGGACACACGCGGACCTTCGCGCAGCTTTGGAGGAGCGGATACGAGATCATTCCTGCGAGGGCATCTTCATGACCGCCGCGGTTGCCGACTACCGGCCAGCGGGCGTTTTCGAGGTGATTTCACGGGACGCCGACAGGGGAGCGGAGGAACGCTGGGTGGTCAGGAGAGCGCAGGCAGCAAAGGTGAAGAGCCACTTCGGGCGGATCGCAGTCCTCGGGGAACGAACCGAGAAGCTGATCGACCTCTTCCGCGGCGCGTGGGGCCACCGCGGGCTGCTGGTGAAGTTCAAGCTGGAGGTTGGTATAGACGCATCGACACTTCTCGATATTGCAAAGGCGAGCCGCCGCGAAAGCGACGCCGATTACATGGTGGCAAACACGCTGGAGATGGTGCAAGGCCCCGAACCGGGTGCATTCTTGATCAACCGCGACGATGTGGCGGAGTTCGTTCGCCGACCGGAGTTGGCCGGCCGCCTCGCCCGCATCGCGGCGGATGGCCACCATGCGTCCCGGCCGGGAGCATGATCTTGCTAAACGGGCGCTGATTGCGCTTCACCAATGCCCATTGGAGCGGCCGCCTGTTCGCTTGGAAGACCAGGGCCCTCTGACCGCGGCCGAACTGATGACACGTCCTTCCTTCGGAGTGATCGTCCCTGGTGCTCCGGGCACCCTCCCAAACGGCACAGTCCGTGCAAACCCACGCGCGAGTTTCGGGCGATCGGGGATCCCAGGCGTATCGACTTGCTCCTCCAGAATCAGAATTTAGCGGAGAGCCTATTGTATTCGGACCTTGCTCTGAGCATACTGGTCTTAGCTGAACGGTGGAGCCTGGCTGAAGCAGGCGGCGGATTTGATGGCTGAGGGAAGCCACGACGCCGGGAAGTCCTAGGGAGCAGCCGAGAGACGGTCGGACGTGCTAAAAGTGGTTGCTCTGGTTGCTGCCGATTTTGGCGAGAGAAGGAACATCATGAGAGGCAAGTTTCCTGGCGCCTGCTGCGCAGCACTGGTCGTCCTGTGTGGATGGGCAGTGGCCCCTGCCGGCGCCGATTCCATCACCCTCAAATTTTCGCGCGTTGTCGATCCGCTGGAGATGAGCGAACCCGACGAAGTGGCAGGACAGCTTTTCGTCGAGGTGGCGGATAGTGACAAGGACGGCAACGCCTTCGAGAGTTCGAACATGGTCCGGTTCACGTTCAGGAACGAGGTTGGCGTCGCCTCGTCGATCACCGGGATCTACTTCGACGATGGCACGCTGCTTGGGATCGACACGCTCATCAACGATCCTGATTTCACGGACTTCGAGAAGGGCGGTGGAGCCACCCCACCCGACCTCCCCGGTGGCGATAACTTGGATCCGCCCTTCGAAACCACGCAAGGCTTTCTGGCCGGCATCTTTCCAAACGGGCCCTTCCGCGGAATCGATAAGGCGTCGGAGCGGGTGCACATCTACTTCGAGCTGATCGAAGGCCAGACCTATGCGGACGTCGTTAACGCACTGTACCTCGGCGGCGTTCCGGGTGGCCTGCGCGTAGGCCTTTTCGTGCAAGCCATCGGTCCGAACGACCTTAGCGCTTCCTACGTGAACGTTCCGGTCATCCCCACCCCGGGAGCCGCCGTTGCGGGCCTCGCCCTCGCCGGCTTCGTGCTTTGTGGCCGCCGCCGGGCAGTGTGAGGCGCGGCAGGAAATATCAGCAAAGGAACAGCGGCCGCCCCCATTGGGGCGGCCGCTCTTGCTTATGGTCAAAGTCATTTAGGAGATCAGCCGCGTACGACCAGAGCCGCCAGCAGCGCATCAAACTGCTCCTGGCTGCGCAGGCCATCCAGCGCGGGCTCCTGCTCCAGATAGGGGGCATTACGGTACCCAGCGTCGATCGCCTGCTTCAGCAAACTCATCGCCTGCTCCGCGGCCTCCTGAGCCCGTTGCTGGCCCGCGGGAGTCGCGTCGGCCAGCCGATACGTCGCGGCAAGGCGAGCCGTGTGGCAGGCCAGGTCAAAGAGTGACTGATAGTCCTTCGGGAGGGCCGCGACCAGCCGGTCCACGGCCTCCTCAGCCCCGTGCGGATCCCCGCGAAGTTGGCTGGCCATTACCCGCAGCGACTGCACCGGCACTAGGCGGGCGGGATCCGCTTCGGAGCCCGTAACCGCCAAAAAGGTCGAATCGAGCAGCCGCAGCGCCTCCTCGCGCCGATCCAGCTTCTCCAGGCACCGCACGACCGCCCCGACTGTCAGGAGCGTGTCAGGGTGATTGGCGCCAATCGCCTTGTTGCGCAGATTAAGCGCTTCCTCGAAGATCTTCAGTGCCTGCTCATGCTGACCGGCGGCGCAGTAGGACTGTCCGAGGCTGTGCATGGCCCCAAGCGTCTCCGGATCCTCCGGGCCGAACTTGGCCTTCATGGCCTCGAGCGTGCGTTGGCGAAGGGCCAAAGCCTCGGGAATCCGGCCCATCTCGTGATAGCTCACCGCCGGACTCCCCATGCTCATCAGCGTGTGGGGGTGGTCCGGTCCGAGCTTGGCCAGGAACGCCGCCGCAGTTTCCTGGCGCAGCTTCAACGACTCCTCGTGGCGGCCGAGGGCTCCGTAGCAATCGGCCACGTTGTGCTTGGCGACGAGGGTATAGGGATCGTCAGCGCCAAAGCTGGCGGTCATGAGGGTCACGGTCTCCTGGTTGAGGTCCAGGGCCTTCTGGTGCTGGCCAAGGGCGCGATAGGTCGAGCCAAGGTTGACCCTGCTGGTCAGCGTGTCAGGATGATCCGGCCCGAGGTTCGCTCGCTGAAGGGCCAGTGTCTCTTCCTGCAACTTGGCCGCGCGGGCGTGGTCACCCATGGCGGCGTAGCAGAGGGCCATGCCGCCCATCGTGGCGAGGGTGTCGGGATGATCATCGCCCAGCTTCTCGCGCTGAAGCGACAGCGTGTCGCCGTGAAGCTTCAGCGCGTCGCTGTGGCGTCCGAAGTCGCGGTAGCTGCCGGCCAGGTTGTGCATGGTCGACAGCGTTGAAGGGTGATCGGGGCCGAGCCTCGCACGCTGAAGCGCCAGCGTCTCCTGGTAGAGTGCGATGGCGTCGGAATGGCGCCCCATCATCGAATACGTGCTGGCGATGCTCGACATACTCAGCAGGGTCCGCGGATCGTCCGCGCCCAGAGTCGCCTTCAGCAGTACCCGCGTCTCTTCCATGAGGGCCAATGCCTCATTGTGCCGATTGGCCGCCAGGTAGCTGTTGGCCAGGGCCTGCATGCTCGACAGCATGTCCGGGTGGTTCCTGTCCAGCGTTTCGCGGCGGCGAGCGAGGATCTCTTCGCGCAGCTTCAGCGCTTCGTCCCGTCGGCCAGCGCGACCGTAGAGCACGCTGAGGTTGTTCATGCTCTTGAGCGTTTCGGCATGCTGCGGACCCAGCACCTCACCCCGGAGCCTCGCGACCTGCTCCGTGAGCTTCAGCGCATCTTCCGCCCGGCCAAGGCCCAGGTAGCTCACCGCCAACTGGTGCATGCTCGCCAGCGTGTCCGGGTGCCGCTCGCCAAGCTCCTGGCGACGCGTCGCAACGCTCTTCTCCAGCACCTCCGCCGCCGGAGCGGGATGTCCCAGGCGGTGAAGGGAGATGCCCATCCGCTCCTGAAGGCCAGCCACCGTCAACGGATCGCCCATGGACTCGCCATCAAGCTGCTCGGCAGCCTTCGCGAGGCGGTTGCCCAGCTCGTATTCCAAGGCGACGCCACTGTCCTTGACTCGCTGCAGATCCAGATCCGCGAAGATGCCCGTGAGAAGGTCAGTCCCCATCTGGAGCTGCGCCAGCCGCCGTTCGGCGGTTTCACGGGCGGCCTGTGCCTCGCGGCCCTGCCGGCGGGCCTCGATCAAGCCCAGGCTTGTGCCCGCCACGCCCAGTATCAGCGCCAGCATCACCAGCGCCGCCGCCGAAACCGCGTGCCTGTATCGGCGCACGAACTTTCGGAGCTGGTAGACCCTGCTCGGCGGCGCCGCAGAGACCGCATCGCCCCTGAGATAGCGCTCCACGTCGGCGGCGAGCGCGCTGGCCGTCTCGTAGCGGCGCTGGCGGTCCTTCTCAATCGCCTTCATGGCGATCCAGTCAAGCTCCCCCTTGAGCATGGAGGTCAACTGGCGCGGTTCGGAGTGCCGCTGGGCCGCCACATTGTTGAGCGTCACGAGCGTGGCGAGTCGGACGCTGGGCCGCGGTGGATCCTTTTCGCGGATAATGCGCTGAATTTCCACATAGGCGCCGGTCCGGAGGGTGGCGCCCTCGAACGGCGTACTGCCGGTCAGAAGCTCATAGAGCAGCACCCCCAGGCTGTAGACGTCGGTACGCGTGTCGATGTCGAGCGAGCCCTCTGCCTGCTCGGGGCTCATGTATTCCGGCGTGCCGATGAGCTGTTGCTGCGCTGTGAAGATCGTCTTCTCGGTAAGCTTGCTGGCCGTCGCCTTGGCGATACCGAAGTCGATCACCTTGGCGTGCGGCTTGCCGTCCTGGGTGCTCACCAGAACATTGCTGGGCTTGAGGTCCCGGTGGATGATCCCCTTGGTGTGGGCATGCTGCACCGCCTGGCACACCTGCACGAAGAGGGCCAGCCGGTCTTCGACGCTCACCTGGTTGCGATCGCAGTACTCGGTAACCGGTTCGCCCTTGACCAGTTCCATCACGAAGAAGGGCCGGCCCGAATCCGTGGCCCCCGCATCGAGCACCCGGGCGATGTGCGGATGATCCATCATCGCCAGAGCCTGGCGCTCGGCCTCGAATCGCGCGATCACCTCGCGCGTGTCCATCCCCAGCTTGATGATCTTCAGCGCAACCTTGCGCTGCACCGGCTCGTACTGGGCGGCCAGCCATACCGTGCCGAATCCGCCCTCACCCAGTTGCTGCAGGAGCTTGTAATCGCCGATCACCGCACCGGGTTGCTCGCCTGACACAGGACGCGTCCGGCTGGAACCTTTCGTCAGTCTCTCCGTCGCCGCCGCCGGGTCCAGGGGTTCGCCGGCAGGTCCCATTGTGACATCGAAACCGCTGCTCATGTCGTAACCCTCCAACCGCGCATACCGAACGTCATGGCCGGGCCGCCTTGGATGCCGGCACGACCTCGGTCCAGTTCAACCCCACCACAGGACACTCAAGCGACCCCATCAGACTACCAGAATCACCCGTCACCGTCGACCAAGTCGCGATTTCAGTACCCTGCGTGACCCCCTGCGATCACAAGGCTTTGGGGACAAAAGCGACGCCGGAGCCTTCAGGCGCCGGCGTCGTGGATACTTGAAAGGCTCGGCAGGGAGGATTCGAACCTCCGACCAATCGGTTAACAGCCGATCGCTCTACCGCTGAGCTACTGCCGAATAACTGACCCCTGCCGGGACAGGCCACGGACAGGGGCCCGGAAGTCTAGTCGGCCGACCGGGGGGGTCAACTTGACAGAGTCCTCCAGTGCGGCCGGAGCGAGTCCGCGGCCGCAGGCGATACGCACGCAGCCCACCACGGCCGCCGACGCGATCTTCAGGGGTACGTTGCCGCCCCAGGACGTGTTCAGACGTGGGGCACGACAGCCGATCGGCGAGCTTGCCGGGTGAAAACGGGATGCAGAACGGCGGGGGTATTGGACGATACCGGATGGGCACGGAGGCTGGGGATTCAGTCTCCCGGCGGGGTGCCGCGGGGCCGGCCAGGCCTCCATTCCGCTGCGACAGGCCCCTTCTCGGGGTCGGTCTGCAGGGTTCAGAACTTGAGGTCAGTACCCATGCCCAAGCGCCAGCCAGTCCAGGTGAACACGCCGCCCGTTACGCCGGAGGGCGGTTGCGACCTTCTTGGCTTGCCATTCTCTCCGTCGTGCTGCCATCCGGAGGCCTTTGGTCTAATGCATGCCCAGATGCAGCCGGTGCCGGCGACCTTGGCCCATGCCGGCCGCAAGCGCCGGCTCGACTGCGACGACGGCCT
>JBGTBZ010000268.1:0-3445 GCA_041749155.1 Phycisphaerae bacterium | reverse complement strand
GAAAGCGAGCAGGCCAACGAGCAATGCCGCCGCCACCGCCGACACTGCGCCCACGGCCAAGCGGTTGCGCCGCGCGAACTTGCGCATGCGGTAGATCGCGCTGGGCGGCACGGCCAGCACCGATTCGCCGTCGAGATAGCGCCGCAGATCAAGCGCCAGGGCGCTGGCGGTCTCATAGCGGCGCGTGCGGTCCTTCTCCATCGCCGTCATCACGATCCAATCCAGCTCGCCCCGGATGACGGTGCCGAGCCGGCGCGGCTCAACCCGCCGACTCGCCGCGATAGCCGCCAGCGTGTCCGAACTGGCGCTCAGCCGCGTGCTGGGACGCGGCGGATCTACCTCGCGGATGATCCGCAAGATCTCGGCGAAGCCCGCCGAGCGCAGATCACGCCCACTGAAGGGTGTGCTCCCGGTGAGCAGCTCGTAGAGCAGAACGCCCAGCGAATACACGTCCGTGCGCGTGTCGATGTCGAGGCTCCCCTCGGCCTGCTCCGGACTCATGTACTCCGGAGTCCCGATGAACTGCCGGTGCTCGGTGAAGAGCGTTTTCTCCGTCAGCTTGGCGGCGGTGGCCTTTGCGATGCCGAAGTCGATCACCTTGACGCTCAGGCGCTCATCCTGCCGGCGGACCAGGACGTTGGAAGGCTTAATGTCGCGATGAATGATCGCCTTGGTATGCGCATGCTGGACGGCATCGCATACCTGGACAAACAGCTCCAGCCGGTCCCGGATACCAAGGCGCTCGCGGTCGCAGAACTGATCGATCGGCTCGCCGGCGCTGTACTCCATCACGAAGTACGGCCGGCCTGTCGCGGTGGAGCCGGCATCGAAGACTTTGGCGATGTTCGGGTGATCCATCATCGCCAGCGCCTGCCGCTCCTGCTCGAAGCGGGCAACAACCTGGCGGGTGTCCATTCCCAGCTTGATGATCTTCAGAGCGACCTGGCGCACGACCGGGCGCTGTTGCTCGGCGAGGTAGACGGTCCCGAAGCCACCCTCGCCGATCGAGCGAATGAGTTTGTACGCGCCCACCATCTCGCCGGGTGCGCCGGGCAGCTCGTCAGGCGCCTTCTCGGGAGCGGTCAACAGCGGCCGGGGCTGATCGACGGAAGTTGGTTCGGGAGGATTCTGGCCCGGAAGCAGGGTGTCGTCTTGGCTCATGCATGGCCTTCGAAGATGTTTGCGGACGGCATGCTACGAGCGCCCCAAGAGAACATCGAGGCGGCGCCAGCTCCCTCCTCGCCGCTTGACTTCCGAATTCGCTCGCCCTGGTCATCTTGCGACCTTGCACGCCAGAGCGCATACTCATCGCACCAAAGCGCTTCTACCCTCCTACCCCGTGAGAGAAATGCCCATGAAACGTCTGCTCCCTGCCATCGCGCTGCTGGCCGTCGCTCCGCTGGCTCTGGCCTGGTCACAGGACTCGCAGCCCGCCGGGGCCGTGGTGGCCGAGGCCAAAGCCCTGCCCGAGATGATCGAACTGACCGGCGCCTTCGAGCCGGCGGAACTGGTTGAGGTCAAGATCGACCTGGACAGCTTCAGCCAGGGCCTGAAAGTCAAGCAGCTCGCGGAGCACGGCCAGAAGGTCAAGCAGGGGGATGTCCTTCTCGCGGTCGATCCCGAGCCTCTCCAGCGGGCCCTGGCCGCTGCAGAGAGCAAGAAGGCCGTGGCGGATGTAAACCTGGCGAAGGCCCAGACGGACGCCTCGGTGGGCCAGCAGTCCGATGCGCTGGCACTGCGGGCGGCGCAGCGTCGCCTGGCCAAGGCCGAAGAGGCCCTGAGCTGGTTCGACGAGGTGGATGGCGTGGCCTTCCTCGAGCAGGCCAACATGATGGTGCAGCGCTCGGAAGACAGCGTGGAAGATCAGACCGAGGAGCTTGAGCAGCTCCGCAAGATGTATCAGAGCGAGGAGCTGACGGAGGACACCGCCGACATCGTCGTGAAACGGGCGATGCGCCAGCTTGAGTACGCCAGGCGCCAGCTCGAGCTGAACCGGGCCCGAGCCAAGAAGATGCGGGAGAAGGACTACGCCGACCAGCGGCAGGACCTTGCCGATGCCGCCGAAGCGGCCCGGCTGGCCAACGAGCAACTGGAGAACGACCAGGCGGCCCGGAAGGTGCAGCGCGAGTCGGCCCTGCTCCAGGCCCAGGAGGCCGCCCGCGTCGCGACCGAGGAGTACGAGGAGCTTCGTGCAGATTCCGAGAAGTTGGTATTCACCGCGCCCGGGGACGGCGTCGTCTTCTTCGGCGAGCTCAAGGATGGCAACTGGGCCAACGCATCGGCGGATGCCCTGGAGGTGGACGACGAGGTTAAGCCGGGTCAGACGGTCATGACCTTCTACCAGCCTGGCGCCATGCAGATTGCCGTTGACCTGCCCGAGAAGGATCGCTTCCGCATCGCCGAGGGAGCAACCGCGATCGTGACGCCCAGTGCCCTGCCCGATGCAAAGCTGCAGGCGAAGGTGGCCCGGGTCAGCCCGCTGGCCGTGCAGAAGGGCCCCGGACGCGTCTTTCAGGTCATTCTTGAGCTCCCTGAGGTCGATGATCGCGTCGCTCCCGGCTTCTCCGCCAAGGCCGAGCTCTCCGCAGAGGGCGTGGCCCGCCCGATGGTCCCCGCGGACTACGTCAAGGATGGAAAAATCCGTGTCCAGGCCGATGGCGAGATCCAAACGGTTGCCGTCACCACCGGCAAGAAGGACGGCGTGATGATCCAGATCACCGAAGGCCTCGAAGCCGGCGCCACGGTTCTCCCCCCGGAAACGACGGCGGCCCCGACCCCGGCACAGGAGTAGTTGCCCGGGTTCCTTCAGCATCTTCAACGGAGGCCTCCCACGTGACCGGAATGCTCCTGAGCATACTGATGTCGATGCCCGGATCGCTCGCGATCCAGGATGCGCCCGCCGCACGTCCAACGACGCGGCCCGACCCGGACCGCGCTGCGGTCTATGACCAGTCCGTGCGCGAGCGGGAGAGCATTGAGCAGGCCATCGCCGATGGCCTGAAGTACTTGGCCCAGAGCCAGCAGGATAATGGTTCATGGGGCACCGGTCTCTCCACCAGGGGAACGGAGATCTACTCCCGGGTTCCCGGCAGCCTCGACACCTTCCAGACTGCCGCCACGGCGCTGGCGGTCATGGCCTTCCAGGAGGCCGGTGGCGAGAACTCGCCTTATCCCGAGACCTATCGCAAGGGCCTGAATTGGCTTAAGACCGACGGCCGCGTGCGGCGCGACCAGAAGGACCTGATGTACAACGTGTGGGCACACACCTACACGCTGGAGGCGATGGCCAACGAGATCATCGCCGGCCGCGGGGACGAGAAGGTCCGGGAGACGGCGGCTTATCACCTGGACAAGATGCTCGCCTACGAGACATACGTGGGCGGTTGGAACTATTACGACTTCCAGGCTGGTACGCAGCGCCCCAGCATGGAGCCGACGAGCTTCG
>JBGTBZ010000267.1:0-3770 GCA_041749155.1 Phycisphaerae bacterium | reverse complement strand
GCCAGCTCAGCACAATCCCCCGCCCCGAAGCCGCCGCCGACCCGGTCAGGTTGATCGGCGGGTTCGGATCCGCATCCGGCACGTCCGCCGACACTACGTCGCTGGCGTTCTCGCCGGCGCCGTTGAAGGCAACCACGCGGTACTCGTATCCGCCGCCAGGGGCCACGGTGCTGTCGGTGTACTGGCTGCTGCCGTCGGCGAGCGTCGCCAGGCTCTGCCAGGCCGACGCGCCTGCGTTTCGCCGCTCGACGCGGTAGCCCGCCTCGTTTCCGGCGGCGTCGGTCCAGGCCAGCAGCACGCTCTGGCTGCCCTGTACAGTGGCCGTGAGGCCGGTGGGAGCGGCGGGGGGCTGCTCCTGCACGATCCCCACGTCCCGGAACTCGACGGTTGAGTTACTGGCCGAGTAGCTGGCCAGGGCCATGCCTACCCGCAGCTCCGTCGGCAGTGCGATCGTCACCTGGGCAAGCTGCGTCCAGTTGATCCCATCGCCGCCGTAGTAGGCCGTGAACGTGTCGCCATTGCGCACCAGCCGCAGCCAGACCGGCACGCCGGGATTCGCCAGGCCCGACCCGCCGGTGCTGCCGTCCTGCGTATCGCGCCAGCTCAGCCGCACCTCGCCGCTGGTTCGCAGGAAAACATTGCGCGCCCCAGTCCCGATCGTCTCCCGCACCATCAAGCCCGCCGCGGAGGCAGGGTCGGCCTTGTCGAAGTCCTCCACGCGCATGCGGTAGTCGAAATCCCCCACGATCAGCCGGTGGACAAACCTCAGGTTGTCGGCCGTGCCGCCCATGCCGCTTCCGGCGGACGTGACATCGATATCCAAGCCCGGCGGGAAGACATTCGTGCTTCCCGTGGCATCGCCGATGTTGTGGCTGACCCACCCATCGGCGGCGGGCGTGGTGGCGCTGGCTTCGTTGGAATAGTCGCTCTGAGCGAGCGCATTGCGGGCAAAGACGCGATAAATGTAGTTGGTGGACGGGTTTACGGCGGTGTCGATGTACGACTGCCCATTCTCGCCGACGGTGGCGATCTGCTCCCAGTTGCTCGAAGAGGCCAGGCGGCGCTCGATAACGAAGGAGTTCTCGTTGTCGGAGTTGTCCGCCCACGACAAATTGACCTGCGTTGGCGTCACCGCCGTGGCTTGGAGGTTGGTGGGGCGGTCGATCTGCGTCGGATCGCCCGGGGTAGTGACCGTCAGCACATTGCTTGGCCCGCTGGAGGCCGTGGCGTTGAAGGCGACCACCCGGTAGCTGTACTCCGTCCGAGGCTGGACCGTCGTGTCGGAGAAGCTGGTGATATTCGGCGAGTTGATGGTCGCGATCACCGAGAAGCTGCCCGAACCCAAGGCTCGCTCGATCCGGAAGCCGCTCTCGTTGCTGGAGTTATCGTCCCAGGCCAGGGCGACACGGAAGGCCTCCAGCGCCGTCAGCCGCAGATTGCTGGGGGCCGCCACCTGGGTGGGGTCCTCGGGGGTCGTAACGGTGATGACGTTGCTCGGTGAACTGTCGCCGACACCGTTGAAAGCGAAGACGCGGTAGCGGTAGGTCGTCAGCGGGCTGACCGTGCTGTCGGTGAAACTGGTCACGTTGGCGGCCAGGGTGCCGATCGTGCTGAAGCTGCCGTTGCCAACAGCGCGCTCGACGCGGAAACCGGTTTCGTTGCCGCTGGTGTCAACCCAGCCCAGGATCACGCGGTTGTATTCGACGGTGGAAGCGCTGAGCGCTCCCGGGGCCGAGGGCGCGCTCTCTCCGCTCGGACGCGTCGCGCTGGTAGTCGACGCCGTGCCTTCGGTGCCGTGCTCATCGACGGGCACGACCCGGTAGTATTGGATGACGCCGACCGGGGCAGAGGTGTCGGCGAAGGTCACGCTGGCGGTCGATGAGTTGACAAGGCTGCCATTGAGTTTGGTAAAGGTGCCATCGGGGCTGCTGGAGCGGTAGATGTTGTAACCGGCGAGGTTTCCCTCGGTGTTCTTGCTCCAGGTCAGGACGTTGCCGCTGGAGGTGCCGCTGGCCGCCAGCCCGGTCGGCGCGGTGGGCCCGCTCACCGGCTTGGCGTTGAAGACCAGGTAAATGTTGTCCTGGTAGTCGTAGTTGGCGAAGCTCGTGCCCGCGTAGTCGTGCGCCACCAGCCAGGCATCCGGGATGCGGATGCCTTGGCGGTCGAAGAGGGCATACCAGCGCATGGCATGGCCGTCGTCGTTCTGGTTAGCGTTGAGAGCCGGATCCGAGAAGTTTCCGTCGAACTTCAGGCCAAAGACGCTCGTTCCGGGGTTGAAGGTCCCGCGCGCATGCCCGGTGCTGGCCACCAGTGGCGGAAGGAACGTCTGGCTGTACTCCGCGTCATGCTGGTAAAGGAACGTCGGGTTCAGGTGGTTGCCCTGGACATACCAGCGCGTGCGCGTATTGGTGGTCGTGGTCTGCCGGTGCCAGGCGCCGATCTGCCAGATGTCCACCGGCTTGCCTGAATCCACGCGCCGCCAGTACGCGCTGAGGGTCTCGCTGCCGATGCGCTCGACGCGCCCGCCGGTGTTGGTGCCGGTGTCGTAGTCGCGGCCCAGGTTCGGGCCCACGTCGATCTTGTAGCCCAGGATCTGCACGATCTCGTAGAGATTCGGCTCCTGGCTGGTGGCGTTGTCGCCTGTCTCGCTGTCGCTCTGCCACAGGCCGCGCAGCTCCACGAGCTGCGTCGGCTGGTCGGGATCCGTGCTCTGGATCGTCAGCGTCGCCGAGCGGATCCGAGCCCCGCGCGCCGACGGGTCGTTGTAGACGAACTTCAGCGTCACTGCGTGCGACGCCCCCGGCGCCAGGTTAATCGGCCCGCCGCCCGTCCCTCCGGTGGTGATCTGGAACTCGGCGTTAGAGACACCGATGCTGTTGATCGTCAGCATCTGCCCGCCCGAATTGGTGACCATCATCGTCACCGTGTCGTGGACCTTGTTCGGCAGGGTCGGGTCAAGGTCGCGGATCCGGTGGAAGATCAGCCGGTCATGGAACGGCATCCCGTCGTTGTTCGTGATCTGCGCGTTGGCGGCGCTTCCGGCCGCCTGCACGTTGTAAATGATGCCGACGACGTCGTTCTGGTCGGTGGCGTTGGGGAACTCCTCGAACGCGAAGACGAACGCATTGGGCACAACCACGCCGCTCGCATCCTTCAGCGGGAAGAAGCGAACCTTCCGGCGCTCGTTCACCGTCGGCTCCCACGTGTTCCGGCCGTCTTCGCTCCAGACGTCGCGCGGGCCAAAGTCAAAGAACGTGCCGTAGAACCCGAAGTCCGCCGATCCCGGGTCGAAGGAGAGGCTGCCCGAGTGCGTCACGTTCACCGTCTGCGCGTACGTCTTGGCGATGCGCAGCATCTCCGTCTTGGCGCTCGACGACGGGTTGTACCACCCCAGCGCCGACGTATCGGTGAACGAATTGCTGTTCGCCGTCCCCATGCTCGCCAGAAGCTCGATGCGCACCGGCCCGCTCCCCGCCTTGCGCAGCACCTGCAGCGTCACCTCGTCGCTGCCGGAGACGTTCGTCTGCGGCGGATACTCCGTCGTTTCCGGGTCGGGGTCCGCCACGTTGATCGGTAGCTGGTACAGGTCCAGGATCCGCTGCAGCGACGGCTCGTTGCTCCCGCCTTCGCCCACCGTCCCCAGGCCGCGCAGCCCGATTACCCGCGTCGGCTGCGAAAAATCGTTCGTCTTGATCGTTAGCTCCGCCGACACAATCCCCTTCGCCGTCGCCGTGAACAGCACATCCACCACCACCGAGCCGCCCGCCGCG
>JBGTBZ010000266.1:0-16609 GCA_041749155.1 Phycisphaerae bacterium | reverse complement strand
CGGACCGCGTGCTGGCCCTCGCGGGGGCTGACCTGTTCGCCCTGACAAGCTATACGGAAAACTTCGGTGTGGCCGTGGTGGAGGCGCTGGCTGCGGGCTGCCCGGTGTTGATCAGCGACCGCGTGGAGGTGCAGGAGGAGTTGGCGGGGGCCGGTGTGGGAGAAGTCGTGCCCTTGGACCGCCTCGCCACCGCCGCGGCGCTGCGGCGATGGCTGAATGATGAGGCCCTGCGACGCTCAGCCGGCCAGAGGGCCCGTGTACTCGCCTCAAGGCTGTTTGACTGGGACCAGATTGCTGCCCGTTGGCGCGACCACTACGCGGACCTCGCCGCGGCCGGTCAACCTCGATGACATCTGCTCAGGTCCAGGGGCGCTGGTTCCGCTGCCAGGTCCGCGTCGTCGATACTGGCGATGCAGTTATTGTCTGCCATTCGGGACGCATCAAATGGCGAAAGCCTCGCCCATCGCGCCGAGCCCTCCCCTCCGCGAATCCACCCCCCAACCCCGTAGCCTGCCCCGGCCAGCAGCTCCAGCACTTCACGTGCCCGATCGAACCCGTGCATCGCCACAATCAGCCGCGGGCAATACTCCGCCAACGTCCGCGAGGCGCCTTCCAGCACGAGCTGCTCTGCACCCTCCGTATCGATCTTAACCACGTTCGGTGGCGGCAGCGGTGCGTCCAAAGCGCCGGCAGGCGGGTCGAAGACCAGCGTGTCCAGCCGCCAAGTCACGACCGCCTGCGTCTTTGCTCCAAGACCCTTGGTCGCTCGCCCTTCACTCGGGGCCCCTCCGCTCACTCGGCTCAAGACGGCGGAGCCGTCGCTCATGTCGTCCACCTGCAGGTCAACCGCCCGCTCGTCCCGGTCGGCCAGGGCCATGTCGAGCACGCGGAGACGGCCTGTGGGCGCCAGAGCCGCATTGCGGCGCAGCAGCCTGACATTGGCGGCCATCGGCTCGAAGGCAATGATCTGCGACACCGGGAACTGCGCCAGAACGAACCGCGCGTAATAGCCGATGTTCGCCCCCACGTCATATAGCACATCCCCCTCCCGAATCATTCGGCCAAAGAGCCCCAGCGTGCGCCGGTGCCCCTCATAGCAGCGGTTTCCAAGCAACCAGTGGTGCCGGCGCAGGCCAAAGCTCAGCCGGCCGGAGTGGGGCACCTGTCGCGTCAGCGCTAGATCAGGAACCAGCTTCTTAGCCCCCGAGGCGGCGCGATCCAGCAAGCTGCTGCGGCGGACTGTTTCGTGCAAGCGGTTGTAGAGTGCGCCCATCACGGGCGGGCCTCCTGCTTAGCCGGCGCTGGATCGTCATCGATGAGCACTCGATCGCCGTTTTCCGGGGCGCCTGGCGAGCGGCGGTCACGCGGCTCGGCCATTACCAGTGGCTCGCCCACTGCACTACTTGCGTCGATTGCAGAGACTATGGCGCTGTCTCCCAGGTCGGGCTCACCCTCATCGTCGTAGATCCGCCTCCTCTTCACCGGCACCGCCGGGTTGCCGACTGCGACGACGTCCGGTGGAATGCTCTTGAACGCGCTGGATCGCGCCCCAATCACGGATCCGGCCCCCACCGTGACGTTTGGCCCCACAAAGGCGTCCGCCGCGATCCAGGCGCCGTCGCCGATGACGATGGGCGGGCGAAGCAGCGGGAAATCGCGATAGTGGTAGTCGTGAGTGCCGGCGCAAAGGTGCGCGTACTGGCTTACGACTGCCCGGCGGCCGATCGTGATATGGCCCAGGGAGTAGAGAATCGCCCAATCCCCTACTACTGCCCCCTCGTGGATTTCGATATTCCAGGGGATCTCGATATGTGCCGTTGGGCGGATTCGCACATCCCGGCTGATCTTCGCCCCGAAGAGCCGCAGGAGCAGCCGGCGCCAGCCGTACCAGTTGTGAAAACTCGGTCGGAAGAGCAGCTTCGCCGTAATCATCCAGGCCGCCCGGGCAAGGTTCTGCCGGAATGTCCAGGGGCTGACGAACTTGAGTTGACCACCCTCTCCACGCGGGAAAAGCGCTCCGGGGCGTTCAACCAGCGTCGGCGACCCGCTTCGCGGCTTTGGGGCGGTCGACTTCGGCGGCATGACGGCGTCGCGCTGCCAGTCTCCCTTGATTTTCCCCTCCTCCAGCGCAAGGGAGTTCGCCGCGGAGATTCCCTGGCGCCCCCGCCTCTTCAGTTGGCGGAGCTTCATCTGCACTGCGAACTCGTAGTTGGAGATGAACTGCGCCAGCCACCAGCCGGCCCGGCCGTCGAGGAATCCGGCCCGCAGGACGTACATGAAGAACCAGCGCCACCACCAGCTCATCGGCAGCTTAGGCATGATCCGGCTCTTGACGAAACGCCGCCGCACCACCGAATCGTGCATGAGCCGCGAGAGGCCGGGCCACGGCTCCGGCTGCTCAAAAATGTCCAGGGCCTCCAGCGTGCTGTAGCGATTGTGCTTTGCGAAGAAGTGCTCCAGCCCGCGGCGGTCCTCGTGGATCAGCAGGTGCTTGAGCTTTCCGACCGGGCCATCGCAAATCATGTGCTCGTGCACGCTGCGGTCCTCGTAGCGTGCCGTGCCCCGCTTGAAGAGCCGCAGGTTCCACGAGGGAAAGTACCCGCTGTGCCGTATTCGGCGCCCCATGAAGATGAAGACCCGGTTGATCCGAAAGCCGCACTCCGTCACCTCGTCCACGGGCCGCCGCGTCAGAGCCAGGATCTCCTGCTTCAACTCTGCGCTAACGGCCTCGTCGGCGTCGAGGATCAACGTCCAGTCGCTCGCCAGCGGCAGGTTGGCCAGCGCCCAATTTTTCTGGCGGGCATATCCCTCCCAGTCGTGATGCACGAACTGCGCGCCGTACTCCCGGGCGATCTCTCCGGTCCGGTCGGTGCTCCCCGAGTCCACGATGAAGATGCGATCAACCCAGCCGGCCACGCTGGCCAGCGTATGGGGCAGATTCTGCTCCTCGTTGTGGGTCTGGATGAGGATGTCTACCAAGATCCAACGACTCCCGTATAGGGGCGGCTCTCACTAACGGCCCCCCACCCGGCGACGGGCGGCCCCAAAGCATGTTGCGCCGCCGCGTGATCTACGCAAATCACACCGCGTCCCATAGTGTATCGGCCGCCACGCCGCCCCGGAAACCGAGCCTGGGCCGCAAATATGCCCGACGACGCGATGGAATCCTCTGCAAGCTCTGCCAGGCAGCCGCTTCGCGTCCTGCACCTGACCCTGGCGTCCGATGCCGGCGGGCTCACACGCTACATCGTCACCCTCGGCACCGCCATGACGGCCGCCGGCCACGAAATCACTGCCGCGGGCGACGTCGGCGTTTGGCAGCATGAATTTGATGCGGCCCCGTTCAGCTATCTCAAGGTTCCGCTGAACCATGGCCCTTTCGGTCTGGCCAGGAGCATCAGGAACCTGCGTCAATGGCTCAGCAATCACCCCGTGGACGTGATCCATACCCACTACCGCCGCGCAACCTTTCTCGCACGCCGCCTGGCGAAGGCGTTGCCGGAGGAAAACCGCCCGCCGATCCTTTACACGCTGCACCTCTCCCACATCAACGTCCGCGGCTGGCGGAGGTGGCTGACGGACTTCGGCGATCACACTCACGTCGCCAGCCAGGACGCGCTGGAGTGGCTCGAGCGCGAGGCGGGTGTGCCTTCCCATCGCATCACGTTGATATCCCATGGTGTCGATCCTGTTCGGTTCCCCAGGCGCACCGATGCCGACAGGCTGGCTGCACGACAGCGCCTCGGCCTGCCGCCGGACGCAGCGGTGGCAGCATTTGTCGGTCGCTTCGACCATCCCAAGAACGAGGGCTGGTGCGCCAGCGCCGTCGCCCGGGCCGCTCGGCACGTGCCAAACCTGCACCTCCTGTACTGTGGTGAAGGACCCCGCGCTTCCGATCTGCATGAGCTCGCGGTCCGATACCAGGAAACGTTCTCCATCCAGGTGCTCGGCCAGATCGACCCGCTCCCCATCTACCAGGCGGCGGACCTGCTGCTGCTGCCCTCGGAGCGGGAAGGTTTCTCGCTGGTTTGTGCAGAGGCAATGAGCGTGGGTGTCCCTCATGTGCGCACGCGCACGAGTGGAACGCGCGAACTAACCATCGAGGATGAGACTGGTGTCTCCACCTACATCGACCGCGCCGATTTCGAGGAAGCGGTCGCCGCCGCCCTGGCCCAGCCCGCGGAACTGCGTCGCATGGGTGAGGTCGCCGCCGACCATGTGCGGGCCCATTTCACGTTCGACCGGCAGGTGGAACGGACCATCGCGCTGTACCGGCGCCTCTCTGGATAACCCACCCCGCCACCCCGGTGCATTGCCGGCGCCTCACGCGTAGACTTCGGGCAATGGCGGAGGAATCCAATGCATTCGCCCCAGTCGACTGGCGTGGGCTGCACGGCAACGCCCTGGCCGGGCGGCGCTGCCTGGTGACCGGCGTGGCCGGATTCATCGGCAGCCACGTCGCGGAGGCTCTGGTGGCTCTGGGCGCTGATGTTCGCGGCCTCGATGACCTCAGCGAGGGCGACCGCCGCAACATCCCCGGCGGCCTGGAGTTCGTCGAGGGCGATATCTGCGACCTGGGCACCTGCCGCCAGGCTGCCGCGGGCAGCGAACTCGTGTTTCACCTGGCGGCCAAGGTCAGTGTGCCGCGTAGCGTCAGCGACCCGGTTGGCTACCACGCCACGAATGTCACCGGGACGGTCAGCCTGCTTGACGCCGCTCGCCGCGAGGGAGTAAGCCGTTTTATTTATTCAGCCAGCAGCAGCGCTTACGGGGATCAACCAGAGCTTCCCAAGCACGAGCGTATGCCCCCGCTCCCCATGAGCCCGTATGCCGCCGCCAAGCTGGCCGGGGAGCACTATGTCCACGCGTACGCGGCGGTGTACGAGCTCGACGCGGTCAGCCTCCGCTACTTCAACATCTTCGGCCCCCGGCAAAACGCCAACAGCGCCTACGCCGGTGTCATTGCCGCATTTGCCCGCGACCTGCTCGCCGGTGAGCAGCCGACAATCTACGGCGACGGCTCCGCCACTCGCGACTTCACCTACGTCGCCAACGCCGTCCACGCCAACCTTCTGGCGGCCCGCCACGGCGACCCGCTTCAGGGCGAGGTGCTGAACGTCGGCATTGGCCGGCGGTTCAGCGTGCTTGACCTGGCGGACATGATGAGCCGCCTCGTCGGCGAGCTTTCCGGCAAGCCGGCTCCCGAGCCCCGCTTCGCTCCGCCGCGGCCGGGGGACGTGCCGCATTCGCTGGCCGACCTCGCCCGGATCCGGCAGGTTCTGGGCTACGAGCCGGTCGTGTCTCTTGACGATGGTCTGCGACGGACCCTGGGTTGGTATGCTTCATCGGCCGCCCTGTGAAGCTCCGCCACCTTGGTCTTTCGCTCGTTCGCGCCTACGCCCGCGTCGCCCCCACAGAGCGCGGCGGTTTCAGGCTTTCCCGCGCCGCCCGCAGCCTCGTGCCCAGGCGCGACTGGCGAGGGACCTTCCCTACCGGTGCCGGCGTGTGCCTTGAGTTGGATCTGGCCACATATCCCGACGTCGCGATGGCGGCGGGCATTTATGAGCTTGACACCGTCCGCCTGCTGAGTCGCCTCGTCAAGCCTGGTATGCACGTCGTGGACGGCGGAGCCAATGTCGGGTTCTACACCTGCCGTTTTGCCACCCTGACAGGACCCCAGGGCCGTGTGGACGCTTTTGAGCCGGATCCGCGGAATCGGGAGCGGTTGGAACAGAATCTCCGGCTGAATGGCCTGCAGATCAAGGCGCAGGTTGACCTCTCCGGCGGTTCGGGTCCGCCGATTCGCCTGCACGACACGGCGCTCTCGGAAACCGCGGAGCGTCTCACGTTTCACCGCCCGGCCGCCGGGACGCGGCGAAACCACGGTGAGTCAGGCCGCTTCCCCCGCGGTGATGTGGCCACGGAGGCTTACGAAGTACAAGCCGAGCGGCTGGATGAGGCGATGCCGGAGGTGCCCGACTTAGTAAAGCTCGATCTGGAGGGCTCCGAGCTGCACGCTCTGCGAGGCGCCACCGGGTGGCTCCGGAGCGAGCGGCCCCCTGTCTGGATCGTCGAGCACAATCCCGCCACGGACGCCCGCGCCGGGCATCGGCCAGGAGACGTCTGGCGGGTGATGCTTGAGCACGCTGCCCGAACGCGCTGCTGGTTCATCGGCACGAGGCTTCGGCCCGTTGCCTCGCCGAAGCAGCTCGACGCCCTTCCGCGCCACGGAAATGTGCTTTTGGGCTCGTTCAGGCCTTAACGACGTTCCCGCCGAAGCCATCCATCGCGTTGCGAGTATCCACGATCAGCCTGGCGTGCCTCGCCACCGCGGCCCAGTCGATACCGCTGTGGTTGGTGGAGATCAGCACGCAGTCGTACCTGCCCAGGGCCTCGGGTGTCAGCTCGACGCTGCTCATCTTAAGATCGTGGCGCCGCATCTTGTGCGTCTGGGCGACGTGAGGGTCGTGGTAGTCCACCTCAGCGCCCAACTCCTCGAGCTTCTGAATCAGCTCGAAGCTGGGACTCTCGCGCACGTCATCCACATCGGGCTTGTAGGCGAGACCCAGGATCAGGATCCGGCTTCCCTTTACCGCCTGACCCATACCGTTCATAGCCAGCATCGTCCGATGCACGACGTACTCCGGCATCGACCGGTTGATCTCTCCCGCCAGCTCGATGAACCTCGTCGATAGGCCGTATTCCCGGGCCTTCCATGTCAGGTAAAACGGGTCGATCGGTATGCAGTGTCCGCCAAGGCCCGGACCCGGATAGAACGCCTGAAAGCCGAAGGGCTTGGTTTTTGCCGCGGCCACAACCTGCCAGACGTCGATCCCCATCGCGTCCAGCACCACCTTCATCTCGTTCACGAGCGCGATGTTGACGGCGCGGTAGATGTTCTCCAGCAGCTTCGCTGCCTCCGCTACCTCCGCCGTCTCCACGTGCACCACCTCGGCCTTGATCGCCTTGCGATATAGAGCCGCCGCCAGGGCCCCGCTGGCGGGGTCGATGCCGCCGACCAGCTTCGGGATCGTGGCGGTTGAGAAGTTCTTGCTGCCGGGATCCTCTCGCTCCGGTGAATAGGCTACGAAAATTGTTTCGCCGCAGCGAAAGCCCTTGGCCTCGAACTTGGGCACCATGATCTCCCGCGTGGTACGGGGATAGGTGCTGCTCTCGAGCACGACAAGTTGTCCCTCGCGGAGCGACGCCGCAATGTCGGCGGCGCTATTTTCCACGTAGGACAGGTCCGGCTCGTGATGCTGGCCCAGAGGGGTAGGTACACACGACAGGACCACATCACACTCCGCCAGCCGCCCCGTGTCATTCGTCACGGAGAAGCGTTCCGCGGCACGATCCTGCATTTCGCTGACCAGGGTGCTTCCGAGGTGCTTGAGGTAATTCTCCCCACGCTCCAACGCTTCGATCTTTCGCGGGTCTTTGTCGAACCCGACCACGGGAAACCCGGCCGCGTGGAAGGCCGCCAGCAGCGGCAATCCGACGTACCCAAGCCCCACGACGCCGACGACGGCGGTGCCATTCTCAATCCGGTCGCGCAGCCGTTGGCCGGCGTATGAGAGGTCCCCGATATCGGCCTCGTGGACAGAGGAGCGGGTTTTAGCGGGCTTTGTTGGAGTCATAAGAGGCATGTGAGGCCAAGCATATGACGTATTCGGGGCCTGTAAAGGCAGTCCACGTCCCGAAGTAGGACACCCTGACGCGGCACTCGTTTTGCCAGTCTCTCCAGATCGCGCCACCGCTAGACTGCACCTAAGCCCGTCCGCCGAGCCTTCAGAAGGCACGGGAGTCAGATTCGAGCCAAAGGTACCTGCTGAATGCAAAGTTTTCGCGACAGTCAGACCGTACGCGCCCTGCTCGAGACTTTAGAGGCCCGCCGACTTCTAGCCGCAGGCGATCTGGTCGAAGGGTTCGCTGACTCTGGGGTCCTTGCGTTCGACCTCGACCAGCTCGACAGCCAGTCTCTGCGCGTCCTTGCTCAGGCCGCCGACGGGGACCTGATCATAAGCGGCGATACGGCCGCCTTTGACGCCTCGGAAGCCAATGAGTATCTCATTCGGCTCAATCCGGACGGTAGCTTTGATGGAGCATTTGACGGCGACGGCGTTCTGCTGCTGCCCCAGGCCGGTAGCGTCAATGGCTCGGTGACGGCCATCGTCCCCCTCCCCGATGGAGACATCCTCTACGCCCGTCGTTCCGCCACCAGCGTCGCGGGCGCTGTTACGCGCCTTAATGCCGACGGGAGCGTGGACACCGCTTTTGCCGATGGAGGAACACTCGCCATATCGGGCTTCATTCCGGACTTGGCGCGTCTGCCCTCCGGCGAGATCGTGGTCGCCGGCGGTAGCCTCGTACGTGTTTACAACGCCGACGGCACGCCCCGATCGGAGAATCACCAGACGGACCTGCTCTCGCAGGGAGGGGTCACGTCCTTCAGCTACGGCGACCTGTCGACGGATGACTCCGGCAACATCTATGTCGCGGGCGAAGTCAACAAGGGCGGAGATGCACGCGCCAGCGTCTTCAAGCTCAACAACGACTTAACGTTCGACTCCGGCTACGGCACCGCTGGCGAGGCCCAGCGGGAGTTCTTTTCATTAGACCTGTTCAACGTTCGCTCCGTATTCATCGGACCGGGCGGGTCCGCCGTCATCGCCATCAACGAGGATGACGCGCAAAACCGTATCGTGCGCTTCGACGCCGCGGGCGAGCTGGACCTCGATCAGGCTTTCCGCTTTGAGTCGGCCCTCGGCCCGCAGGAGGAGAACGAGGTCGAGCGGGCAGTCGTGCAGCCTGATGGGAAGATTGTCATCGGGGGGTTCTTCGCGGTGACCCCCGATGATGTGTTCCCCGCTGTCGCGCGGCTCAACGCCGACGGGAGCCCGGACACGAGCTTTGGCAACGGGGATCCGGCGGCCGGGCAGCAGCGATACGACCTCGGCACGGCCGAGGGCTTTTTGAGCGACATGATCATCACGGACGACGATGACCTGGTCTTCGTCGGCCGGCGCGTCGAGGTGCCCAGCTTCGATGCCGACGCTGTCGTCGTGAAGATCGACCTGGCGGACATCGGCGAAGACGACGATGGTGATGGCGATGGCGGCGGCGATGGCGATGGTGGTGGGGATGGTGGCGGCGGAGATGGTGGGGGTGGGGATGGTGGCGGTGGGGATGGTGGCGGTGGAGATGGTGGGGATGGGGATGGTGGTGGTGGAGATGGGGGTGGTGGAGATGGGGGTGGTGGAGATGGTGGGGGCGGAGATGGGGGTGGCGGTAGCCAGATTGGCGACGATATCGCGGGCTTCAGCGAGCGTGACGGCTCAACCTTGCGCTTGTTCGGCACAAGCCGCGGCGATCAGATTACCTACGCAATCGAGCAGTCGAATGGCCAGACGGTGTTCGCTTTCACGCGTGCCGACGTGGGCACCGGCGCCGAGTCCGTAACCGCACGCTACTTTGCCGACGACGTGACAAACCTTGTGATCCAGGTTGGCGAAGGAGACGATATCGTCACCCTCACCGGCCTGGACCGCCCGGCCACGATCATCGGCGGAAACGGGAACGATTCGCTCTCCGGCGGCACGTTCAACGATCTCATCGAAGGTGGTGCCGGCAACGACACGATCGACGGCGGAGCCGGAAACGACACGCTGATCGGCGGCACGGGCGCGGACCTGCTGCAGGGCGGCGACGGAAACGATCAACTCCTGCCCGGCATGGACGACACCGACAACGACACTGTACAGGGCGGAGCCGGCTTCGACGTGCTGGATTTCGCGGCCGCCACCGCGGGCGTCGCTCTGATCCGAGGCAGCATCGGCGCCGGGGGAACTACCTTACAGATCGGTTCGGACGTCGAGATTGCCTGGGGCGGCAGCGGCGACGACGACATCTTCGGCTTCCTGCGCGCCCGCGGCGGCGCCGGCAACGACACCCTGACTGGTTCCCGGGACGAGGATTCGGCGCTCTTCGGCGACGAGGGCGATGACCAGCTCTTCTCGCTTCACCTGAACCAGGACGGCGTCCCCGCCGAGCGCCGCGGGGATTACCTGGACGGGGGATCGGGCAACGACACGCTTTCCGGCGGCATCGGCGACGACACCTTCGCCGGCGGTAATGGCAACGATGTCTACGACGACGCCGGTGGCGAGAACGTGGTGACCTTTGCCAGCATCACCGACAGCCAGTCGCGCGGCGTGGTTATCGACCTGTCGCAGACCAGCGCTCAGGTGGAGGCCGGCGGCTTCACGCACACGCTTGAGGGCGTCTCATTCATCGACGCGATCGGGACGCGCTACGACGACTTCATCACCGGCGATGACCGGCCCAACTACATCGTCGGCGGCGCCGGCGACGACACCCTGCTCGGTATGGGCGGCCAGGACATCCTTCTTGGGGGCGAGGGCAGCGATTCGCTGGAGGGCGGTGATGACAATGACCTGCTTTTTGGCGACACGGACACTGCAGACGAATCACCAGTGTTCGCCGACATCCTGATCGGCGGGCCTGGTTTCGACCGCGGACTGGGGGATTCGGACGACGAGGAGGATGTCGAAGTCTTCTTCACCTCGCTGGAGAGCCTGCTGTCGCAGCTTTAGGCCCCTGACGTGCAAAAACGCGCACCGCGAAAGGGGTATCCGCCGCCGACAGAGCCATTCTGCCTCCAAATCGCGGCTTCGGCACCGTTTTACAACGCTGGTGTGCGACAGGCGCGCCGCGGGGCATTGCGGTTTAAGGGTATGACCGGCCCACGATCTCCCGCCGTCTAGTCTAACCGCGCAGGCGGCGGTAGGCCGTATAGCAGATGGCGCTTGCCAAGTACATGCCGATGACGAGCCCGGAAAGGGCATTCAGGCCGGTCGCCATGCTCAGGTATTCCGCAAAACCGCCAACTGTGGCTCCGATGAGGTTGGACCCAAACATCGAGCTGGGATTCGCCGCGGTTCTGAAGGTCGTCGAGAAGATCAGGCCGGCAAAGAAGACCGGAAGCGGAACCGCGAGCATCGTCCAGAGCAGGCGGCCGGAGAAGCTCCAGCCCAGCACGGTATCCCGAGGAACGACCAGGAGCACGATGATGACCGCGATCAGGGGCATGTAAAGCCAGGGGCTGTAGCTGCGCCATCGAATGGCCACCAGGTTCGCCAGCAGCACCATCAGCAGCACGCCGGCGATGACGAGCATGGTGACAAACCATGTGGCCCCGAAGTAGAGGGCGCAGTCGGAAATCGCCTTGGTCTGCAGCAGCAGGAAGCCCGCGCCCATGAAGAAGAAATGCCCATCCTCCAGGCCGATGCCTCCCTTGCGGAGCAGGAGCACGCCCCCCAGCGACAGCAGAATGAGCGTGCCGATCACCAGCAGGTAGTCCGCGGGAATCTCCGGCTCGGAGAGGTAGAGGTAGGGCCAGTCATCGGTCGGCGCCTCCACGGCCTCGCCGAGCGCGTCCACCAGGACAAATCGCCCAATCTCGCTTGGCGGCGGCGATGGCGGCGGGAGCTTTGGAGCAAGCAAAACAAGCTGGATCCCCGCGGCATAGGCGATGGGCTCGCGGCCGGTTGCCTCCTTCACCATCCGATGGAGCTTGGAAGCGAGCCAGGGCTCCGGAGTGACGAAGGAGATGGAGAGCATGCCGTCCTCATCCAGCAGGTTCCAGGCTGTGCGGATGCTTTCGACGGTGTAGATATAGCCGTCCAGGCGGATGTTGCTGCCGTAGCTGAAGAGCGCCTGAGAGTCGAGAAATCCGAAGATGACGACGTCGTACCCGGGCTTGGCCTCGCGGAAGAAGGCGCGGGCGTCGTTGATGTGCACCTTCACGCGAGGATCGTCGTAGACGCCCGAGGCGCTGTAGCGTCGCGAGAGGCCGACAAGCTCCTCATCGATCTCCGCGGCGTCGACTTCGTCGGCTCCCGCCAGGAGTGCCGCCTCGACGTCAAGGCCTCCGCCGGCGCCGACGACAAGGACATCCTCCGGATCCGGGTGGATCTCGTAAGGGAGCATGTAGGCGTTTGTGAGCATGGTGCGGACGTACGCCTCCTGCTCGGTGCCGGGGGTATAGCGAGCGGGATTGATCGTGCCATGCTGCTGGTAGAAGTCCTGGTTGACGCGCACCGAGTAGATGGGCGGATCCTTCATCGTCCTGACATTGGCCAGCGGCTCCAGGACCAGCCCCTCATCGTCGTGGACGGTGATGTAGTGATACGGAGACCATCGCGCACCCGGCTCCTGGGATATGTAAACGCCGGCCAGGGTCGGGAGGAACAGTGCCAGCGCCCAGGCCCTGGTCCGTCCCTGTGCCAGCAGGAGGAAGATCATCATCACAACCGCAAAGCCCCCGGTCGGGGAGAAGAAGCGAAGCGAGAAGAAGCCGAAGGCGAGCGTTCCCAGCAGGCTGCCCAGCAGGTCCCAGGAATAGGCCCGAAGGTTGGGCAGTTCCTCGAAGAGCGTTCCGATGCGCTCGCCCAATGGGACGAAGAGGATCGCGTTGAGCACGAAGATCAGCGACAGGATCGCATAGCTGACGACCGCAAAATTCAGAACGTAGAACCGCACCTCCGAATCGCTGCCGGGCATGGTGACAGGCTGGCACGCCAGGATCACGCCGATGTTGATCGCAAGCAGGAGGGGGAACCAGCCGAAGATCTTCCATTGGCGACGGCTGATCATGGCGCCGATGCCCAGCCCTAGGAAGGAGCTGATCAGCAGGAGATTGGCGTAGTAGGCGACGAACCGGATGACGCACGGCACCCATCGGATGACCATTAGCTCAAGGAACAGGGCCGTGAACGAGAGGGCCATGAGCTGGGCGAGCCGAATTCGGTCCGCCCGCCTCTCCTGCGCGCTTCGCTGGGCTTCGGCAGGCGGGCTGATCGTCTCGGGCATGGGCCGGGATTGTAATCACGGCTTCGCCGGCCGGGGAGGCCTGCAGGGGCTTGGAATCCGCCGCCCATCCCGGGAACACCGGGCGTTTGACCGCGGGTGACAGGCGGCTATTCTCGGGCCATGGTTGGACCCACCCTTGGCACACTCCTCCTGCCGGCGGCGCTGGCTCAATCGGCGCGAGATCCGCGATATGGATGGCTGCCAATTGCCCTGCTGCTGGTGATCGGGATCGGGTTCGCCGCCACCAACATTCTGATCTCAATCTGGATCGGGCCCAAGCGGACCGGGCCGGGAAAGGAAACGACCTACGAAAGCGGCATGGTTCCCGTCGGCGACACGCGCAGCCGTTTCAATGTCCGTTTCTATCTGGTGGCGATCCTGTTTGTCGCCTTCGACGTTGAAATCGTCATCCTTTACCCGTGGGCCAGCGTCTACGCTGAAGCAGTCGCCGCCGGCGACGCCGCGGCGGGGCTGGGGGGGATCATGCTGCTGGGAATGCTGGTCTTCACGGGCCTGATCCTTATCGGTTACGTCTACGACATCGGCAAGGGCGTTCTGAAGTTCGAGTAACGAGGCACGCGTTGGCTCGACGACTCCGGGGCGCTAGGATGGGAGCGCGATGGATACGCATGCCCTGCCCGAGAATGTCCTGACCACCCAGTTGAAGCGAGTCGTCAACTGGGCGCGGCGATCGAGCCTATGGCCGATCCCGTTCGCCACGGCGTGCTGCGGTATCGAGTTGATGGCGACGGCCAGCAGTCGGTATGACCTGGCTCGGTTCGGCGCTGAGGCCATGCGCTTCAGTCCCCGGCAGAGCGACCTGATGATCGTGGCTGGCCGCGTAACCATCAAGATGATGCCCGTGCTTCAGCACATTTATCAGCAGATGACCGAGCCGAAGTGGGTCATCAGCATGGGCGCCTGTGCCTCGACCGGCGGCGTCTTTGACGCCTATGCGACCATCCAGGGGGTCGACCAGTTCATGCCCGTGGACGTCTACGTCCCCGGTTGCCCCCCTCGACCCGAGACCCTGATCGAAGGCATCATGGCGATCCAGCGGCGTATCGATGAGGAGGGGATGCCAAGCTCCGGCAGGCGGCGGGCGCTGCAGCTTGTCGTGGAGCCCAGCTATCTTCCGGCGCCGCAGCCGGTGTCAGTGACGGTCGCGGGCAGAGGTTGAGACCTCTTACGTCCCCGCGGTCGGAATCGCATACCACTCGCGGACCCGCTGCGTTCGCAGCACGATCAGCACGGCAACCGCGTAGGCATTGCTCAGGATGAACTGGAACATCAGGGCCACGATCATGAGCGGCCAGTAAAGCTCGCCAAGCATGAATCCGACGTCGGGATCATCCGCCAGCAGCGCCGCTCCCCACGCCCCGACCCCGAGCATGGCGACGCTGAGCACGATGCGGCTCCAAGCCCAATTGCGGTGAATGCTCACCGCCGACGGGCGGTCGCGAATGGCGAGGATGCCGGCGACAAGCAGGAGGCCCGCAAGGGCCAAACCCAGGAACTCCAGCAACAGCGTCGCCCACTGCTGGGTCCGCAACGATCTCTCGTCCGGTCCATCGTCCGCGACGTGAAGTCGGCCGTCGGCCCAACGCGTCGACTCGACGAGACCCCCCTCCATGGGCAGAGAATAAAATTCTACACGGTCGTCGTAGACCGTAATGTCGCCGTTTCCGCCGAAATCGAAGTAAATGCTGCGCTCCTCGTGCACGTATTCGGGCGCGGCGCCTGGGTCCCCTTCCTCATTGGCACTCTCGGCCCTGCCCTCCGGGTCCTCCTCGTCCCAATGCTCCTCCCACTCATCCTCAATGGGATCCCCCACCTCGCGCACTGCGCTATCAACTACTTGCGGCTTCACATGGGCCGCCGACCAGGGCACACCGGGAATCGGGGGCGCCACGGGCGACTCCGCGGCCTGCAGGGTCTCTGCTAGACGCTGCTGCTCAGGCTCGTCCAGAGGCTGCATATCCGCAAGAGCTGCCGCGATGATCCGGGCGTCCTCGGCTGTCAGCGTTCCTGCCGGCGTGGTGTCGGCGGAGGTACCGGGCAGCAGGGGAGAAATCGTGGGATCCCATTCGGCGAGCTCGATCCCGGTGCCCATCATGGCCACCGCGTTGTAGAGCACCCCCAAGCTGCCAAAAACGATGCTGCAGATCGCCAGGGCCGTCACCAGGCCCGGCCTCCGCGTGACGTCAACGCCGGCGTACGAGAGGGGCCCGCCTGTCGGGTACTGGGGGTAGTACGGCGGCGGCGGGTCGTAGGGGCTGGACAAGGCGGGCCGACCTCCTCTTCCGAACCCGCAAATCCGCCATGCGTATGACAGGATGGGGCTTGGGCGTGGTAGGAGTCTACCCTAACATTGGGGGCCTCCGCCATGGGTCTTGGGTGCCGGCGGGGACGAAAACGGGTATAGTTTGCTCGTCGTACCCCGCGGTTTTCCGGTCCACGAGGAAAGCGAAATGCGAAGTATGCGGTCTTTTGGCTTGATCTGCAGTGGCTGCGTTGGCGCCATGGCGATTCTGTGGGCCGCGCCGGCTGAGGCGGCGCTTTTTTCGGCTTACAACGCCGCGATTCATGAGCGGTTCTCGAGCGGGACCACTTCCAATCCGACGTTCCTGCTCAACGGCTTTGACCTCAGCGGCGTGGCATTCGACACGACGCCGGGCACAATCGATGCCCGAGGCGCAGCGCTGATATCTCAGCAGCACGTGCTTGGCGCATGGCACTTCCGCCCTTCGACGGTGAACTTCGTCGGCACGGATGGCGTCGTGCGCAGTTACGCCGTCGAGTCGTGGACGCGGTTGACAACCGGCGGCATCAACAGTGACGTCGCTATCGGCAGGCTTGCGTCGGAAGTCACGAATGTGAATCCTCTGCCGATAGCCATCGGCGCCGACAGCGCATTCATCGGGCATGAGCTCTATGCCTTCGGCCAGAGCAATCAGGCCGGCCGGAACATCATCGACGCCATAGGCACCCTCTATCTGAACGGCGATCCGTCGGACAATCCGACGGTGGTAACCGCTTACGACTTCGATAACCCTTCCAACGGCGGCACGGGTGGTGTCGGTGACGACGAGATCGGCCTCGTTGGCGGCGACAGCGGCTACCAGTCGCTCATCGTTTCCGACGGCCAGCTCGCGCTGCTGGGGGCGCACTTCGCCGTGAGCGAGACGCCCAACTACGAAGTCAACTACACGAGCTTCAGTTCCTTCGCCCGCGACTACGTGGACCAGATCAACACGATCGTCACCGGCGACGGCCAATCACTGTCGTTTGTTGTCGTGCCGGAGCCGGCCAGCATGGCAATCTTTGCAGGCGCGGCCGGGCTGCTCCTTGCTCGCCGCCGGCGATGACTTGGACGAGCCCCGCCCCTAGACTTTCCCGCGACTTTGCGCGGGCGTAGCTCAATTGGTAGAGCACCAGCCTTCCAAGCTGGATGTTGCCGGTTCGAGACCGGTCGCCCGCTCTTCGGAATCCGCGCCAAATGGCGGAATTCCCGCATCTTTCGGCCTTGGCCTCCTTCGGTTTGGGTGGGATCGGCTGCGTCTGGATCGGCCACGATTGGACTAACTGTCCCCGAAAAGCGCGCACGAAAGCGCTGCGCGCTCTGCCGGTCGATGTTCGGTGCGCCCGGCGGACCCGCCGGGGTGCGCCTTCGCGCGGCTGGAAGTTGAGCGCCCATCATGGACGGCCTCCCTTCGCC
>JBGTBZ010000265.1:0-1985 GCA_041749155.1 Phycisphaerae bacterium | reverse complement strand
CGGCGGCCCAGCGCGAAGGGAAGCGGACGGCCGATCCGGCCCGCGAGCCGCCGGCGCCACTCCACCTCAGTTAAGAGCATTCACGAGTCGGTCGATGCCGAGCGGACGACGCGGGTGGCCCGGCGGCCCTTGGGGCCATCGGCATAGTCGTACTGGACGACCTCGTCGTCCTGGAGTGTCTTGAAGCCTTCGCCTTCTATGACGCCGTAGTGGACAAAGACGTCCCGCCCGTCGTCGTCAACGATGAATCCAAACCCCTTCTGGTCGTTGAACCACTTGACCCGGCCAGTGCAATTGAGCGTCGCGGTCGCGGAGCCCGTGGAGTCGGCGATTTCACGGGTGACCGGCAGCCTGTCCGCAACGGCGGCAGCCAAGTCGGGCCCGGCATCAAACTGGGCGGTGTTGACAGTCGACATAAGCCTTCCTTCTCTGTGCGGAGTGGGCCACACCCTCCACCGAGTTCGCCCAAGCTACCAACGCGGGCCGCTCGGTCCAAACGAAAAGTGAGGCCCGGGGTGAGGGTGGTGCCTCGATTTCTCCACAAATGCGGCGAGCTCGACAGGGTAACTACGACAGCAAGACGGCCCGCAGAGCCAATCTGACCGGCATAGCTTGGCCATTCGGTTAAATTCTGGCTGAAAACAACATCGCCATACGTAAACCTGTTTAATGCATGAAGTTACGTCGTCCAGCGGCAGGAGGAAGACGAGGTCTCGGGAGGGTGCAGTCAGTGCGCAAATCCGTCGCCGGCCGGGCTTTGGCGCGATATCGGCTTGTTGTGAATGAAGCCCATCAACACCTTGTCCACAGTCGCACCGGCAGGTTCTGCCGGTCTCACCTGCTGGCTTGATCGCGGGGGCATCGTCCGTCAATCTGGGCAAACCTGTATTCAACCAAGGCTGACGTTTGAACCTCCTGGAAGTCTCCAATCTCCTGAAGCGCTACGGGCAGCGGGCCGTCGTTGATGACGTCAGCTTCACGCTCCAGCAGCGGCAGATCGTGGGCCTGCTCGGCCGCAACGGGGCGGGGAAGACCACTACCTTCCGCATGATCCTGGGGATGGTTCAACCCGACGCCGGCACCGTGCTCTTCGATGCGCAGGACATCACCGATCGGCCCATGTACCAGCGGGCGCGACTCGGAATCGGTTACCTGAGCCAGGAGCGCAGCGATTTCCGCCGCCTCTCGGTGTGGGACAACCTGATGGCCATCCTGGAGACCCTTCGGATCAGCCGGGTGGAGCGGCGGAAACGCGCCGAGGAGATGCTTAGCCAGTACGACCTCGTAAAGGTGAAGAATCAGCCCGCGGGCCTGCTTTCCGGCGGGGAGCGCCGCAAGCTGGAGATTGCCCGCGCCTTGCTGACCAGCCCCAAGCTCATCCTGCTGGACGAGCCGTTCGCCGCGGTCGATCCGATCTTCAAGGAGGAGATCCAGCGGGAGATCCGGCGGCTGCGCGACGTTTTCGGCAAGAGCGTGCTGCTCACGGATCACGATGCCGAGCGGACGCTGGAGGTGTGCGACAGGGCCCTGATCATCGACAGCGGCAAGGTGCTGAAGGAGGGAACCCCGCGGCAGATCATCGCCGATGAGACCGTTCGGCGGGTCTACCTCGGCAATACGTTCCGAGAGGAGCCCGCCGCGGCGTCGTGAGGCGGGGCTAGCATCCTGCGGAGGCCCCGCCATGCTCCGTTCATGCCTGATTCCGCTTCTGACGCTGCTCCTGGCCGTGCCCGCCGTGGGAGTGCAGGACGCCCCTGCGACGCAGCCTTCGGCGCCACCGGCCAACGAGGCCCCCGAAGTGACGGCGATCCTGAAGCGGGTCGGCGGGGCATACGGCGGGCTCTCGTCGCTGCGGCTTGGGGCAACCGTGACCGCGTCATTCGAGGCGGCCGGCTCCAGCAGCACACACGAGGCGCGTTACTCCAGCGTCTTGGGCCCGAACGCACAGTTTCGGCACGAGTTGCCCGACGAGCTGGTCGTGGCCG
>JBGTBZ010000264.1:0-4014 GCA_041749155.1 Phycisphaerae bacterium | reverse complement strand
GCGGCGAAGCGGCCGGTATCCCCCGCGATGGCGGCGCACGATCAGCGTGCCGCGGCGCGGGGCGTCAGGGGAAAATGGCGTCGTTCAGGCAAGGACGGACATCAAGGCTCCGATGGGAGGCGACTCAGATTCCGCAAGCGTAAGCCCCCCGCCGCCGGAGTCAAAAATGGCCGCCTTCTCAATCCTCCGGCCCGCCGAAAAGCAGCTCGATCAGGGGGCGGTCCTCGCGCCGGCAGAAGACGTAGACGTGATCGCCGTTCTCCAGCCGCGTGCTGCCGCGGGCGGCCAGGAGCTGCGTCCCGCGCACCAGCAGGATTACGGCGGATCCGGCGGGGAAGTCGATCTCGCGCAGCATCGCCCCCGAGACCGCCAGCGACGGCTCGATGTAGAAGCTGATGATCTCCCCCTCCAGGTGCTGGGCGGAGTTGATCTCCAGCGCCGCCGGCGGGGTCGGGTGGGCGGGGACATCCATCTTCAGCCAGCGCGTCACGGGGCGCAGCGTCGTACCGGGAATGATGCTGCTGACCACGACCACGAAGAAGACGATGTTGAAGAGCCGGTACGCCCCGTCCACGTCCGCCAGCAGCGGGAACGTCGCCAGGATGATCGGCACCGCCGCCCGCAGGCCCACCCAGCCGGTGAAGGCAATCTCCTTCCGCGAATAGTCGAACGGCCACAGGCAGGCAAAGACCACCGCCGGGCGGGCCACAATTGCAACGAACAGGCCGATCGCCAGGCCGATCCACGCTACCTCCAGCAGCCGCGACGGGTAGACCAGCAGTCCCAGCATCAGGAACATCCCGATCTGGGCCAGCCAGGCGAAGGCGTCATGCACGCGCGTCAGGGCGTGCCGGTAGGGAAGCACCCCGTAGTTGCCCAGCATCAGCCCGGTCATAAAGACCGCCAGGAACCCGCTGCCGCTGCCCAGCGTCGCGGCGCCGAAGCTCAGGAACGCCAGCGCCAGCGTCAGCGGGGGGATCAGCCCCGCCGTCGTCAGGCGCACCCGGCGGAGCAGCACGCATCCCAGCCACCCCACCGCCGCCCCGACCGCGGCCCCGACGCCAAGCTGCACCGGCACGCTCAGCAGCATCCGCCAGCCCAGGGGCTCGTCCGACGCGATGATGCCGATCGCCGAGAAGGTCAGGATGACCGCCATCGGGTCGTTGATGCACGATTCCAGCTCGATCGTGCGGCCGATCTTCGGCTTGAGGTTCAGCCTCCCCCCGCGCAGGACCGCAAACACGGCGGAGGCGTCCGTGGAGCTCACCACCGCCCCCAGCAGGACGGCCACCGGCAGGGTCAGCCCCACGAGCCACCCAAAGCCCGCGACAAGGGCCGCGGTGAGGATCACGCCCAGCGTCGCCAGGATCGACGAAGGCCACAGCACGGGCCGCACCGAGGCCATCGTCGTGTTCAGGCCACCATCGAAAAGGATCAAAACCAGGGCGATCGTCCCCAGCCGCACCGCCAGGCCGTAGTCGTCGAACGCAAAGCCGCCAATGCCCTCCGAGCCGCCCAGCATGCCGATCACGAGAAACAGCAGCACGATGGGCACGCCGGCGCGCTCCGTCGTGCGGCTGAAAATCACGCTGAAGGCAATCAACGCCCCCAGCGCCGCCAGCAGGATGGCGGTGGCGAACGGCTCGGTCATCCCGCTGGAGACCTGGCGCTCGGCAGCCTGCTCGAGGATGTCGACGGCCCGGTCCTGGGCGAGGATGAGCGGTGTGAGGCAGAGCAAGGGTCGGGGCGGGGTCGGCTAAGCCTAGGTCAAATGACCCTCAGCGGGGCGTGCGGCGCGGGACATGCTCGCCCTAGACTCATGGACCATGCCAGACGCCGCCCCCGCCGACGTGGACGAGGCCCTCCTTGAGATCCTGCGCTGCCCGCTGACGCTCAGCCGCCTGCGCCTCGAGGGCGACGAGTTGGTGGCGGAGGTCGGCGGGCTGCGCTATCCCGTGCGCGAGGGAATCCCCCAGATGCTGCCCGAGGAGGCGAAGCTGCCGGAGGGCGTGGCGTCGCTGGATGAGCTGAAGGCAAAGCTGCGGGAAGAGGGGAAGCTGCGGCCGGGGGTGTAGAGAGGCCGAGGCTAGGCATCGGGCTCACCGATCAGGGCAAGGAAGCGCTTCAGTTGGGCGGCGCCGTAGACGGGCTGGCGGAACTGAAGTCCCTTGACGAAAGGGCGCCCGGCCTTGAATCCGGCTCGACGCAGCAAGTCGCGGATGAGCCGCAATTCGCCGCGGCTTTCAGCGGTGAGGCGAAACTCGTAGCCTCGTCGAACGGGCCGGTCATCGGACAGGCGCCTTTCTGCCGGTGGGCGCACATATCCATTGCGGTGAAACAGCGCCGCCAACTGTTTGACTACCTCATCAGGGACTTGCTTGTTCGTCATGGGCGCCGTTCCGGCGGCATACGCTCGCATCCTTCCCAGTGACAATTGTAGCAGTTCGCGGGTGCCCCCTCAGGCGCGCGCTGCCTGATGAAGCCACGCCCGCTGATAGTGCTCGGCGTAGTAGGCGGAAATGCTACCGTGATCGCGATGCATGTTGCGTCGTTGGGCCTCCTCGATGTCGCAGTTGAGCGCCTGCCCCTCGGCGCGGTAGCCGATAGCACGCATGTCCTCGATAAGTGCCTCGACGGGCCTGGGATCGGAGCCAATGACCTCGGTGACGATGTGCCGCCGCTCGGAGATGGCACGACGTGCTATAGCTGTCCCGATACGGTTAAGCAGATGCTCGAAAGGTCCTGGGAAGTCGAAGTACTCGCCACGGCTGAGACGGAGAAACACGTCCGCGGCGTCCACAAGGACAAAGCCCTTTGAGAAATGTTGCTTGCGGATGGTGGTCTTGCCGACAGCCACGCCGCCCAGGAGGATGACGATGCGCGGCTGAGCGCCATTCGAGAGCGACGAGGGGTCGAAGTAACGGTCCACGTCGGCACCGACGTCGAAATGGAGGCCTCGTTCTTCCAACATGAACATCCTCGGCGACCTCAATCGCGGTCCGTCGCGTGCTGACTCACACGGCGCTGCCCACCTGATTTTTGCGTCGAACAATGCGCCTGGCCTCGTGCGATGTGAACCCCTGCTCGATGCTCGCACCGATGACTGTTCCCCTGTCCACCTGGGTTCTCGCCCACACGCCAAGCTTCAATATCAACTCAAACTCTTCGGGCAGATAGTCCCAGCGGTAGTTATTGCATGTGGCATGAGTTGGCAAGTAGTTGTCAGGAGCATGCTTGCCGCCCGCACTGTGCGCCAACACGTGATCCGCATTCCACGGCCCGGAGATGTCGCCGCCGCACATGTGGCACTTGCCTCCCGTCTTGCCGAGAATGTGGGTGCGCTCGGAGGCCGTGAGGCGAAACCGCCGCGGTCGCCGATTCGCATCCTTACCGTGTTCGCGCAACCGACGCAGCTCAACGACTCGGCTTCGCAGGTTGAAGCGGTCCGGATGCAACTCACTATGCGTCTTGTGTCTGGCAACTGTCTTATCGAACATGCCCGTAGACTAACACAGCGCAGCCCCTGGCGCAAGTGTTGCCGACACCGAGGGTGCTCACGCCGCCCGGCGGTGGTGGGGTTCGTCGCGCTGGGTGGCATGCACCGGCTCGGGCTTTTGCAGAGGGAGGATGAAGATCGGCTCCTGGGACGGCGCGGGGAGGCAGAGGCGGACGGGCGGGGCGGGCAGGAGCAGGGGCGTCTTCGCGAGCACGTGCCTGTCGCGACGGCGACCGGAACAGGTGGATACCCCGCCGTTGGAGCGCCTCCCGCCCACCGGGCGAGGGGCGGACCTGTCGACCCGGCCTTGGCGCGTCTGCGCCCCCCCAGGTCCGATCAAAATCCCCCTGCGGCGGGGCGGAGGCGGGTGAGGGCGATAACTGGCCGCATTGCGCATGCGCATTGGGGCGTTGCGCATGCGCAATGCGGCATTGCGCATGCGCGCCAGTGCATTGCGCATGAGCGCTGGAGCACTGCGCATGCGCGCTGGGCCGGTGCGCATGCGCGCTGCGGCACTG
>JBGTBZ010000263.1:0-2780 GCA_041749155.1 Phycisphaerae bacterium | reverse complement strand
AGAGCCGGCCTGGCCCGCCGCGCTTGGACGACGGCGGTTTGATGTGTGCTGTTGTTTCTTCAACACGTTCCTGTCGCTAGCCACGCCTGAGTCGCAGGAGACCTGCCTGACAGGGGCGCACAAGGCCTTGAAGCCCGGCGGAAGGCTCTGGCTGGACATCTTCAACCCCAATCTCGAGCTCATCGCCGGGAGCATCGGGGGGGCGGACGAGCTGGATCCGACCCTCTTTGCGCTGCCCGACGGCCGCAGCGTCATGCGGCTCACGGCTTTGAGAGCCGCAACCGTGCGCCAAATCACGCAGGTAAGGTTCAATTACGAATGGTTCGAGCGAGGCCGCAAGAAGCGGCTCGGCCGCCGGTTCGACATGGCCTGGATCATGCCGCGGGAGCTGGAGCGGCTGCTGCGCCTCTGCGGGTTCCGGGTCGAGCAGGCCTGGGGCGATTACGACGGCAGCGACTTGAAGGACGGCTCGCCGCGACAGATCGTCTCCGCGGTGCGGGTGAAGTGATGGCAGGTCCGTATAGTGTTCCCGCCGTGTCGGAGCCAGAACCACATCCTGAACCCTCGCAAGCGTCGGCGGGACGGCGTCAGTTCGTCAGCTTCACGATCTGGAAGCTGGATCCCGCTTTCCGCCGGCAGGATACCGCGACAAAGCAGGCCGCGAAGCAGGAGTTCGCTGCGGCGGTGGAGCGCCGGCCGCAGGAGTTCATCGGCCTGGCCTATTCCTGCGTCGGCCTCAAGGCTGACGCCGATTTCCTGCTCTGGCGGATCGCCTACGACGTGGACGCCATCCAGGAGCATACGGCGGGCCTGAACAGGACGGTCCTTGCGGGGTGGCTCACGCAGACGCACTCGTTCCTGTCGATGACGAAGCGCAGCCAGTACCTGGACCCGGTCGACCCGTTCCACGACGCCGAGAGTCGCACGCGACTGGTGCCGGGGCGACGCAAGTTCCTGTTCGTTTATCCGTTTGTGAAGACGCGACAGTGGTACCTCCTGCGCCTTGAGAAGCGGCAGGAGATCATGACCGAGCACATCCGGCGCGGCAACAAGTATCCGAGCGTCAAGCTCAATACGACGTACAGCTTCGGATTGGACGACCAGGACTTCGTAGTGGCCTTCGAGACGGATGAGCCGAAGGACTTTCTCGACCTGGTGCAGGACCTGCGGGAGACCCAGAGCTCGCTCTACACCCAGCGCGACACGCCGATTTTCACGTGCGTCCAGAAGCCAATCGCGGAGATTCTGGACGGGCTGTTCTCCTGAATGATGCACCCCCGCCTCGCCATCCTCGCCGACCTTCACTTCTCGACGCCCCAGAACCAGTTTCCCGGGCAGGACCTGGCATACGCGCGCCGGATCGTCGAGCGCGCTTGTCCGATGATCGAGGCGGATGAGCCCGAGCGGCTGCTGATCGTCGGCGATCTCACCAACTTCGGCACCGACGAGGAGTATGCCGCCCTCCATGAGGTGCTGGCCCCCTTCCGCGGGCGCATCGACGCCGTGGCGGGCAACCACGAGATGGTCCGGGCGGGGCTGGAGGATTTCGAGCGGCAGATGTCCCAGCCACGCGCCCGGCGCGACGAGTGGGCGGGGCTCAACCGGATGTTGCTGAACACCGCCATCGACCGGCAGGATCCGCATCACTGGCACGGGCGGCTGGACGGGCAGAGCCTCCGCCGCATCGATGACATGCCCATGGACGGCCCGCTCTTCATCGCCATGCATCATCCCATCGCCGGCACCGTCCGCGACGACACCGGGCATCCGATGATGACCTGCATCAACGGCCACCTCCTCGCCGATTGTCTCCGCGCCCGCAGGGGCAACACCATTGTCTTCACAGGTCACACGCATCTCCCCGACGTCGCCTTCGAAAGCACCACCCTCGGCCGCATCACGTATGTCGCCGTGCCCCCCCTCTGCTTCTGGCCGCATGCCTACCTGCTGGCGGAGTGGAGGCCGCCGCTGCTCTCGCTGGCGGTGCGCCGCGTCGTGCCGGATCATGCCGACTCGCCCGACCCGGACGCCCACGACATGGATGCCCGGGCCCATCGCGAGCCCCCGGTCGAGCAGCTCACGATCCGCCTCTAACCCTCGGCTTGCTCCTCTTCCGCCGCGCCGCTAGCGTTCGCCTTCATGCTTTCCGACGCCATCCTCAAGCAGGCCACCCGCCTCCGCCGTGAGCTGCACCGGATCCCAGAGCTCGCCTTCGAGGAATACCAGACCGCGGAGCTGGTCCGGGCGGAGCTCAGACGGTTGGGCATCGACTTCGCCACCGGCCCGGAGACCGCCCCAACCGCGACCGTCGCCATGCTCGGGGATACGGCCAAGCCCTGCATCATGCTCCGGGCCGACATCGATGCCCTCCCGATCGCGGAGGCCTCGGACGCCGACTGGCGCAGCACCCACGACGGCGTCATGCACGCTTGCGGGCACGATGGCCACACCGCCAACCTTCTGGGCGTCGCCGCGGTGCTGGCGGGGGAGGCGGCGTAGCTGCCGGTCTGCGTGAAGCTGGTCTTCCAGCCCGCGGAGGAGGGCGGCGGCGGGGGGGAGAAGCTGGTGGAGGCCGGGGTGCTGAAGGAAACGGGGCGGTTCGGGCCGAAGGTGGCCGCGGCGTTCGGGCTGCATGGCTGGCCCCTCTTTCCGGTTGGGGTGATCACCACCAAGCCCGGGGCGATCCTGGCGGCGACGGACAACTTCCACCTGAGCTTCCGCGGCCGCGGGGGGCATGCCGCCATGCCGCACAACTCCGACGACCCGCTGGCCGCCGCCGC
>JBGTBZ010000262.1:0-4791 GCA_041749155.1 Phycisphaerae bacterium | reverse complement strand
CCCCGCCAGGCCCACGCGCTCCAGCTCGCGGACGGTGCGGGTGACGTTGCTCGGTCCGCCGAAGCCCGTATCGACGTCCGCCACGACCGGCAGGGTCGTTGCATCGCAAATGTAGGCCACCAGCCGCACCCACTCGTCCATCCCGACCAGCCCGATATCCGGCACGCCCGCTGTCGCGTTGGTCAGGCCGGCCCCGCTGACGTAGACCGTTTCAAAGCCCGCCTTCTCGATCAGCCGGGCCGTCATGGCGTTGAACGCCCCCGGCATGGCGACGCAGTGATCGCCGATGAGCTGGCGGAGTCTGGCGGGGCGGGAGGTCATGGTTCGTGGCACAGGCGCCTCGCCTGTGTCCGGATCCAGGTCGGAAAGAGGGGCAGACACAGGCGAGGCGCCTGTGCAACACTACTTCAGTACCAGCAGCTTCATCAGGTCCGCCGCCCGGCCGGCTTCGTCCAGCCGCCAGATCCAGTCCGCCACGAGGCGGGCCCGGTGGGTGCCGATCGCCGGCTCCGCCAGCTTGTGATACTTCTCCAGGAGCTGGTCGTCGGACAGGCGGTTCTTCACGTGGCCGGGGGCGTCGTCGACCCGCTCGGTGATCTCCTTGCCGTCGGTCGTCGTCACCGTCACGATGTTGGCGATGTGGTCCGGGTAGAGGCGGGTCATCTCAGCGTCCTCGACCACCTTCACCTTGTCCACCACCTTCAGCAGCTCCGGGTCCGTGAAGCGGCTGGGCTCGAACTGGGCATCGGTCAGGTCCCCGTCCACCAGCGCCGCCGCCACCATGTACGCCAGCGAATGGTCCGCCGTCTCGCGGCTGGTGGGGCGCCACTGTTCGGGGCTGGAGCCGATGATCTCGTAGCTGACGCGGTGCGTGCGGCAGAGAATCTCCTTCACCTTCCCCGCCGCGGCATCGCCGCCTAAATCCTTGCGGATCTTGAGGATGGCGGCGATGGCGGACTGACTGTGATACTCCGCCGGCCAGAACTTGAAGAAGCTGTGGCGGATCATGAAGTCCTGTTCGCCCTTTTGCGGCTGCGGGTTCTTGGCAAACGGCCCGGCGATCTCCGCCAGGCTCACGCCAAGCTCCTTCTCGAAGCCCATCTCACCCTCGAAAATGGGGCTGGGGCCCGTCATCCCCTCCGCCGCGAGCGTGGCGGCGAAGATGCCCTGGCGGGCGGCGTCGGCGAAGGCCACGCCCTTCCAGTGGCTCAATTCGCCCGTCCGGCTCTGCCGCAAAAGCGCCCCGCCGACGCCGGCGATGTTCAGGGCCTGGCGAGCCTTCTCCGCGTCGAGCCCAAGCAGCTGCGAGGCGGCGGCGGCGACGCTGAATGCCCCGTAAGTCGGGTGATCCCACCCCTTGGCGCGGATGCTGGCGGCGTCGCAGAGGCGAAGCTGCACCTCGTAGGCGGTGACGATGGCGGTGATGAGCTCGCGGCCAGTCCGCCCCGCGACCTCCGCCATCGCCAGGCAGGCGGTGATGTTGTCGCTGGGGTGGGCCGGCTCCTTCGAGAGGTAGGTGTCGTTGTAGTCGAAGTAGCGGACGCAGATGCCGTTGGCGAAGGCCGCCCAGTCCGGCGGGGCGGTGAACTCGGTTCCGAGGATCGTCGCGCCGCCCTCCTCGATAGGCGTGTAGCGCCTGGCGACCCGGCGGGCGATGACGCAGGGCTCTTCCTGGTAGGCCCCGAGAGCGACGCCGACGGAGTCGATGACGACGCGCTTGGCCTCGTGGATGACCTCGGAGGGCAAGTCCTCGAAGCGGAGGGTCGTGGCATACCGGGCCATCCGCTCGGCAAGGGTGTTGGTCATCTTCTCGGCCGTCTGCTTCGCCATGCGTCTACCTGTGTGTTGCGGTTGCGGATGAAAGTGAACGGGGTTCCACTATAGTGGACGTCAACTGCCGGCGGCAAAGGGGGATCCCAGGAGGCTTTCGCGATGCAGATGGACTTCGGCGGCGAGATCGTGTGGCGACCCTCGGTGCACCTGGTGGCACAGAGTCACCTGAAGGCGTTCATACAGCGCCACCGCTGCGCTTCCTTTGGCGAGCTGATGCAAAAGAGCACGGCGGACGTGGCCTGGTTCTGGGACACGATGCTGAAGGAGATAGGCATCGTCTTCGATACGGGCTATTCGAAAGTGGTCGATCTGTCGCACGGAATCCAGCGGCCGAAGTGGTGCGTTGGCGGACGCATGAACATCACCGCCAGCCTGCTGGACCGGTGGAAGGGCACGCCGACCGACGCCAAGCCGGCGGTGAAGTGGGAGCGCGAGGAGGGGGCGCACGGGTCGATCAGCTATGCCGAGCTGCGGCGGGACGTGAGCAAGGCGGCGGCGGCGCTTCGGGGGCTGGGGATCGGGAAGGGGGACGTGGTGGGCGTCTTCCTGCCGATGACCCCGGAGTGCGTCATCGCCATGCTGGCGGTGATCCGGGTTGGCGGGATCTTTTTGCCCCTCTTTTCCGGCTACGGCCCCGCCGCCATCATCTCGCGGCTCCAGGACTCAGAGGCGAAGGCCCTTTTCTGCTGCGACGGCTTCTTCCGCCGCGGGAAGTTCGTCGCGATGAAGCCGGTGGCGGACGAGGCCGTGGCGGCGTGTCCGGCCGTGAAGCACGTCATCGTGCACCAGCGGACGGACCGCGAGGTGCCGTGGACAACGGGGCGCGATCACTGGTGGCACGAGACGGTGGATGCCGAGGATGAGACGGACGGAGGGCGCGGTGCGTACGAAGTCTGCGACGCCGATGAGCCGTGCATGCTCATCTACACCAGCGGGACGACCGGCCGGCCAAAGGGGGCGGTGCACACGCACTGCGGGTTCCCGGTGAAGACCGCGCAGGACATGCTCCACGGCTTCGACCTGCACGCCGACGAGACGATGTACTGGATCACCGACATCGGCTGGATGATGGGGCCGTGGATGATCTATGGCACGCTCGCCCTGGGCGCCACGATGATGGTCTACGACGGCGCGATGGACCACCCCGGCCCCGACCGCCTCTGGGCGATGGTCGATCGCCACAAGGTGACGACGCTCGGCGTCTCGCCGACGCTCATCCGCGCGCTGATGGGCCTGGGCGAGGGGCCAGTTCGGAAGCACGACGTCTCATCCCTGCGCAAGTTCGGCAGCACGGGCGAGCCGTGGAACCCCGAGCCGTGGAAGTGGCTCTTCTCGGTGGTGGGCGGCGGCAAGCTGCCGATCATCAACTATTCCGGCGGCACAGAGATCAGCGGCGGGATCCTTTGCGGCAACGTGCTCTCGCCGATGAAGCCGTGCGCGCTCTCGGGGCCGTTGCCAGGAATGGCAGTGGACATTCTCGACGAGCACGGCGGGAGTTTGCTGGGCAGGCCCGGCGAGGTCGGGGAGCTTGCCATCCGCCAGCCGTGGATCGGCATGACGCGCGGCTTCTGGCGCGACCAGAACGACGAGCGCTACCGCGACGCCTACTGGAGCCGGTTCGAGGGTGTCTGGGTCCACGGCGACTGGGCGGCGACGGATGAGGACGGCCTCTGGTACATCCTGGGCCGCAGCGACGACACCATCAAGATCGCCGGCAAGCGCCTCGGCCCGGCGGAGGCCGAGAGCGTGCTCGTCTCCCACCCCGCCGTGCGGGAGGCGGCGGCGATCGGGGTCCCCGACGAAGCGAAGGGGCAGGCGCTGGTCTGCTTCGCGATCCTGCGCGAAGGGCACGCGCCAAGCCACGCGCTGGCGAATGAGCTGTCGGCGTGTATCGCCCGCGACCTCGGCAAGCCGCTGACGCCGAAGGAGATCCTCTTCGTCCCCGACCTCCCGCGCACGCGCAACGCCAAGATCATGCGCCGCGTCGTTCGCGCCGCCTATCTCGGGCAGGATGCCGGCGATCTCTCGGCCCTCGAGAATCCGCAGGCGGTGGAGGCGGTGCGGGCGGCGGGCTGACGTCGTAGAATGTGGCAGCCGCGAACGGTTCGCGATAAGGACGATCTATGAGCTCTCCACCCCTGTTTCATGAAGTGGTCGATGCCGCCGACGCTCTTTCCGAGGAAGAGCAGGAGGCTTTGATTGAGTTGCTGCGCCGCCGCCTGGCGGAGCGGGGGCGGCAGCGCATCATCGATGACGTGCGGCAGGGCCAGGAGGACTTCAAGGCCGGCAAGTGCCGCTCAATGACAGCTGAGGAGTTCATGAAGGAGATCGAACCGTGAGGCGCGAGTTGATCTTCAGCCCGCGATTCACGCGGGCTGCGAGTCGACTGCGTCGGCGGCGACCACACCCCGGGGCGGCCCTCGAGCGGGCTCTGTTGCGGCTTGCAGGATTGCTTTCAGCCCTCGCTAAATACCCACAAGCTCAAGGGCGAGCTTGCCGACCTGTGGGCGTGCAGCGTCACCCACGACCTGCGCATCCTCTTCGAGTTCGTGTCACACGGCGGTTTCGAAGCGCTCCTGCTACAAACTCTTGGCACTCACGATGAAGTCTATTGACGCCGCGGGCGCTCTAACCATCCGCCCCATCGCCCCGGCCGACGCCGCCGCTTTTCGCGAGCTGCGCCTCGAGGCCCTGCGCACCTGCCCGCTCGCGTTCACCGCCGACGTCGGCGAGACCGAGGCCCAACCTTCGGAGTTCTGGGACAAGCGCGTCGCCGACTCCACGGGCGAGGGCTCGCAGCTCATCATGCTCGCCGACGACGGCGGGCGCCTCGTCGGCATGACCGGCGTCTACACCCAGTCCGCCCCGAAGATCGCCCATATCGGCCATGTCTGGGGCGTTTACGTGCGCGACTCCCACCGCGGGCGCGGCGTGGGCGAGGCCCTCATGCGCGCCGCC
>JBGTBZ010000261.1:0-1674 GCA_041749155.1 Phycisphaerae bacterium | reverse complement strand
GCGTGAACGACGGTGCCGGGGCTCGTGATAACCTCCACCGGCCGGAAGCCGCCGTCGTTGAAGGGCACGCCCTCGTGCCCGAACGACCGCAGCAGGCACCCGACGACGTAATACACCGCCGAGCGCGTGACCGCCGCGGGGCAGTTGATGCAGCCGGCGGCCTGGGGGTCCGACCGGGCGAAATCGGCGATCACTCGATCGGGTTCGATGATCAGATTGAGACGAATCCACGTCGGCGGCCCATCCCCAGTGCCGTCATCGTCCATGCAATCCTCGGCTTGGTAGGTCCCGGCGGGGATGCGGGAGAGGACGTCGCGCGTCATGCGCTCAGCGTAATTCAGCAGGGCGGCGAAGCCGCGCTCCAGGCCGTCGACGCCCTCGGCCTCCGCGATTTTGCGCAGTGCGGCGGCGCCGGCGGCGTTAGCCAGTTCCTGAGCCTGCAGATCCCCCCGCCGCTCCTCGGGCGTGCGGACGGCGGCGAGGAGCGTCGCCAGCGTCGTTTCATCCAGCAACGATGGCGGGATGCGCACGCCCTCCTCATCGATGTGGCGCGAGAGGGTCATGCTCCCCGGCGTGATTCCGCCGACGTCGGCGTGGTGGGCGCGGTTGGCGGCGTAGCCGATGAGGCGACGTTCGAAGTAGACGGGGGAAACCAGCGTGATATCCGGCAGGTGCGTTCCGCCGGCATAGGGGTCGTTAACGATTGCGTTCTGCCCTTCGGCCAACAAGGGGACGGCTTCCAGCACCGCACGCACGCTCTCGGGCATGCTCCCCAGGTGCACCGGCACATGCGCCGCCTGTGCGATGAGCCGTCCGGCGGCGTCGAAGAGCGCGCAGGAGAAGTCCCGCCGCTCCTTGATGTTGGCGGAGAGGGCGGTGCGCTGGAGGACGACGCCCATCTCCTCTGCCGCCGCCTCGAGGCGGAGGCGCATCAGTTCCAGCTCGATGGCGTTCATGACGACGGCTCCCTTGTGGCGATTGCGATCCCATCGGGGCGGCAGGCGACGCGCCAGCCGCGCGGCACGAAGGACGTCGCATCGGCGTCGATGAGCAGGAACGGCCCGTCTATGGCTTGTGTCCGCGGTGCGCGTTTTTGTCGTTTTGCGCGCACCAGCGCCCCGTCCTGGTCGACCAGATCGGCCTCCACGCAGGCGCCAGGGTCGATTTCCGCCTCAGAAATATTTTCCGGCAGCCGGATTTCCGGTGCCGTGGCGGTGCGCCGCAGGCGCAGGGTGACGATCTCGACGGCCCCGCCCGGCGGCGGTGCGCCGTAAGTACCCTGGTAGACGCCGCGAAAGGCTTCCGAGATGGCGGAGCGGTCGGGGCGGGTGACGGGCACCGTTAGCTCGTGGCTCTGTCCCGCCCAGCGGCAGTCGGCGAAGCTCTCGACGCGCTCCCCGGCGGACAGGCGCTCGGACGCGAGCGTGTTCAGCCGGCCGAACTCCGCGTAAATCCTTGCGTCATCCAGCTTTGCGTCGCGCTCGAGGGAGAGAACCGTTTGCGACACTTCCACGCTGTCACCTGCGGCCACCATGCCCAGGGCTGAGAGGACTCCCGCCATCGGCGGGAGGATGACGGTGGTCATGCCAAGAAGCTCGGCGACGGCGCACGCGTGGAGCCCGCCCGCTCCGCCGAAGCTGACCAGCGCGAGCCTGCGCGGATCGTGCCCGCGGC
>JBGTBZ010000260.1:0-3336 GCA_041749155.1 Phycisphaerae bacterium | reverse complement strand
CCCGATCCCACGCGCAAGTTCGAGGCCCGCGGCGGGGCCCCTGAGGGTGACCTGTCGGAGATCGTCGGCGGCGCGACGGACAAGCCGGTGCCGCAGGGCCGGGCCGGCAAGGTGACTCCCAAGGGCCAGCAGCCGGAGAAGCCGGGAGTCGGCGGAGATATGTCATCCCTGATGGAGGCCAAGCGGCGGGCGAGGGAGAACATCGAGAGGCAGCGGAAGGAATAGAATCACCAAGTGGTCGCGCTAACCATAAGACTCAAGCTGCCGCCAGCCGCCGAGGCGCGGCTGCGCGCGCAGAACGCCGATCTGAACGCTGACGTTACCGAGAGCTACGCAGTGGAGCTGTTCCGGCGCGGACTGCTCTCCTTTGCTGAGCTTGGTCAGACGTTGGGCCTTGATCGCTTTCAGACTGGCGCCCTGCTGAAGCGTCGCGGCGTCTTCGAAGGATCGATCACCTATGAGGAAGTCGAGGCGGATGTGCAAACGCTGTGGCACACTCTCGGCCCGGTCAAGCGGGGATGATCGTCATTTCCGACACATCTCCGCTAATTGTCCTGGCCAATCTGGGCGCGCTGGATGTCCTGCCCAGCCTTTTTGGATCGGTGTTGATCCCGCCCGCGGTCGCCGCCGAGCTGGCGGCACACTCCGGGCCGGCTCAACCACTTGCCAGGAATCTCCCGCCATGGTTGCAGGTCGCGGCGCCCAATCGGACCGAGTTGATTGGCGGTCTGGATCCCGGCGAGTCGCAGGCCATCTGGCTCTGCGTGCAGATGGGCGCGGACCTGCTGCTGATCGACGAGCGCGACGGCCGGCGAGCCGCGGTGGAGCAGGGAATCGTTGTCACGGAGACGCTCGGCGTGCTGGAGCGGGCAGCGGCCCAGGACCTGCTCGATCCTGCCGAGGTGTTCGAGCGCCTCAAGGAGACCGACTTCCACGCTTCTCGACGAGCGCCTGGAAGTGTTCCAGCGAAACAACCCGCCGCAGCGCGGATGAGCAATCTTTGGGAGTGATCATCATGGCCATGGCTGAACAACCCCTCGATCAGGCAAGAGTGCAGGAGCTAACCGAAGCCTTCCGCCGCGACTATCACGCGGTTCAGGCGGAGATCTCCAAGGCCATCGTCGGGCACGAGGAGATCATCGACGGCGTCCTCACCTGCCTCTTCGTCGGCGGGCATGCCCTGCTGGAGGGCGTGCCGGGCCTGGGCAAGACCGCCCTCATCCGCTCTCTGGCGGACGCGCTGCACCTGAAGTTCAACCGCATCCAGTTCACCCCCGACCTGATGCCCGCCGACGTCATCGGCACCAACGTCATCCAGGAGGATGAGCACGGCCGCCGCCAGTTCGTCTTCGTCGATGGCCCGATCTTCGCCCAGATCGTCCTGGCCGACGAGATCAACCGCGCCACGCCCAAGACCCAGTCGGCCATGCTCGAGGCCATGCAGGAGAAGCAGGTGACCGCCGGCGGAAAGATCCGCAAACTGGAGCGGCCTTTTTTCGTCATGGCCACGCAGAACCCGCTGGAGCAGGAGGGCACTTACCCGCTGCCCGAGGCCCAGCTCGACCGGTTTTTCTACAAGCTGATCGTCAACTACTCCGACCGCGCCCAGCTCGCCGAAATCCTCAACCGAACGACCGCGGGACATGATCCAGAGGTTCAACCCGTGCTCGACGCCGCGAAGATCATCGGCCACCAGGAGCTGGTGCGTCGCGTAGTGATCGCGCCGCACGTGCAGGATTACGCCATCCGATGCGTCCTGGCGACGCACCCGGAAGGGGAGTTTGCCATTCCCATGGTCAACCAGTTCCTGCGCGTCGGCGCCAGTCCCCGCGCCGCCCAGGCGATCACGCTGGGCAGCAAGGTCCGCGCCCTGCTCGACGGCCGATTCCACGTCAGCTTCCAGGACGTGAAGGATTGCGCCGTCGCCGCCATGCGGCACCGGTTGATCCTTAATTTCGAGGGGGAGGCCGAGGGGATCACCACCGATATGGTCCTCCAGCGGATCATCGATGAGACCCCCACCGACGTCGGCGGCATGTCCGCCCCCGGCGCCCGCCAGCCGGTAGGGGCGCGGAGGTGATGCGGGAAGGCCGCGACGACCCACGGCGTCGGCTGTATCTTCGCTGAACCGAGCCATCGAGATTAGGCTGCCGCATGATGGCCTCACGCAGATTGCCGGCGTGATCCGGAGCTTCGGGGCTGTGTTATCGAAGACACACGTCAATATTCATCCGACCCCTGGACCCAGATGAATCCCTGCCCATCGATCATGTCGCGCGGCCGCAGGCTGCGCTGCTCGCGTATGACCTGCCCCGCGAAGGCCACCACACTGGCGTACGTCTCCCAGTTCGGCTGCGCGCGGTAAACGAAGTCAAATCCGTACGCCGCGGCGGCGAGCTTGGTTACTGTCGGCTTCAGGTACATGTGCGTATCGGGCTGCGCGATGAAGCCGAACACCGTCACGACCGGCCACGTCAGCACCCGCGTCTGCCGGCGCGGCAGCGAAGCAACCGCCTCTATCCAGCGATCGAATCGATTTGGAAGCCCGCCCGGGCCGTGCAGGAGGTCATACAGCCCCGTTGCGAACACCTGAGCCCCCGCTCGCGACTTCACAGCATCGCGCAGCGCCATCTTCTCGAACGAAAAAAGCAGGTTCGTCCGCGATTCGATCCGCACCGCCCGCTGCGCCGCCTCGGCGACTTCGCCTGTGCGGATCAGCGATCGCAGCTCCGCCCGCCCCAGCTCATCCGCCCACCGGTCGTGTGCCGCTGCTTTGTAACCCCGCTCCAACTCCAAGTACGACGGATCGCGAAACCCTCCCGGGTAAAAACGCAAAAACTTGCGGCGGCAGCGCTCCGGTCCGGTTAAGCGGCGTCTTGACGGCGTTGTGGCGAGAACCATGCATCCCACAAGGCAATGCCCATGCCACCTGCCACCCCGCCCCGATCACGTCTGCAACAGGTCCCGGCCGCGTGAATGACTCGGAAGATGACCACGCCCGTCACCCCTTCAGCCCCTTCCTCTAACCACCGCCGCCTCGCCGTCGAGCTCTTCAACCACGTCTGGACTTTTCTGAATAAGCCCGACCGCTCCTCCGCCGACGATGTGGCCATGATCCACACCGCCCACGCCTCGCGGCACCATTGGGGCGTGGCGGGGGAGGCGAAAAACTGGTGCATCGGCGAGTGGCAGATCGCCCGGGTCTACGCCACGCTCCGCCGGGCCGAGCCGGCCTGGTTTCATGCCGCCGAGGCCCTGCGGCTTGCCGAGACGCACCGCCTGGAGCCGTTCCTGCTCGCCACCTCCCACGAGGCCCTGGCCCGGGCGGCCATGGTC
>JBGTBZ010000259.1:0-2626 GCA_041749155.1 Phycisphaerae bacterium | reverse complement strand
AACGTCCAACGTCGAACGTCAAAGTGCCGGAGTCCGGGTTTCTGACTTCGACGTTCGACGTTGGACGTTCGACGTTCGACGTTCAAACCCCATGTCCAACCCGCCTTCCCGCCGTTGTAAGCTGCCTCCGGCAAGCATTAGACTGTCGGCCATGCCCGAAGCCGCCTCTTCCCTCGCCGGAGCCCTTTCGCACGATCAGTTCCTGATCCGCCAGAAGGTCTTCAAGCTCTTCGGGCAGGCGTTTCACGTGTACGACCCGGCGGACAACGTCGTGCTTTACTGCAAGCTCAAGGCCTTCAAGCTGAAGGAGGACATCAGCCTCTTCGCCAGCGACAGCGATCCCGCGCCGCTCATGCGCATCCAGGCCCGCAGCATCATCGACTTCAGCGCCGCCTACGACGTCATGGACCTGACCGCCGACGCATCCTTGGCCTTTTCCTCCGGGCAGACCCTGGAATACGCCGCCCACCCCGACGGCGGGGCCAAGATCGGCGCCCTGCGCCGCCGCGGCCTCAAGAGCCTCTTTCGCGATGCCTGGGAGATCCTCGACCCCGCGGACAACGCCATCGGCACCATCAACGAGGACAGCAGCTTCAAGGCGATGGTGCGCCGGTGGGTGGACATGGCCTCCACCTTCATGCCCCAGGCCTTCCACGCCGAGGTGAACGGCCAGCGCGTCTTCCAGATGCGGCAGAACTTGAACCCACTGGTCAAGAAGATGACCTGCGACTTCTCATTGGATCCACACCACACCCTCGACCGCCGCCTCGGCGTCGCCGCGGCGGTGCTGCTGATGGCCGTCGAGGGGCGTCAGGGATAGAGGAGGAAATCCGAATGAGGCTCAGTTGGGCCGGCGATAGCCGGAAAACCAGAATGACGAATCAATGGCCAATGGAGTCAAGGGGAAGCCGTGTCTGGCTCGGGGACGATCCCACTTGCACGGCTTCCGCTGCGCGTGAAGCCGTGGCACGTCAACTAGTCGCTGCTCGCTACTCGGCTCGCGCCCTTCTGGGTGGCCGTCTGGTGATTGCGGCTGATAACGACACTCTCAACTTCCTGCCGAGCACGGCGGAGTTTAGAAGCTGTGGCAGTGGAGCAGATGTGAACGATGAGGGCGGCGGAGGTCGGCAGCGGCGGGTGATGGCGGTGGCGGGGTCGCGTGAGTGGTGCGGCCGGGAAAATCGGCCCTGTGGGCCCGGAAGTGGGGTTCAGAGTCTGCCCGCGCCGTCGAGGGCGCGTGATCGAAGCATGATACAGCCCGCGGCATGCTGAACAGGGGGCGCTGCCCGCGTGATGTCTGCGCTACCGCCCGAGATGCCAAAGCTTGCCCGTGGCGCGCCAAAGCTTGCCCGTGGCGCGCCAAACCATGCCCGCGGGATGCCAAAGCTTGCCCCCGCGCGTCTGCGCCTACCGTCCGGCACCCCGGCTCATGCCCGCGGGATGTCACGGGCACCCTTTGACATGTCGCGGCGCTCAGCCGCCATGTCGCGGCCACGCTTAGGCATCTCGAAACCAAGCAACCGCATTGGCGTCGCGAAGCCCGCCGGAGTGGCTCCGAAGCGCCCTACCGATTGCCCTGGCGCGAATGTGAGTGATGCAGACATTGGCCGTTATCGGGCGAGCTGTCGCGGCAGAGGAGCCGGTCTAAGGGCGATAACGCTCCGGGAAGCGCCTGACCAAGGCTCCGGCTTCGTCATTCTGGCTTTAGTCATTCGGGTTTCCGCGTGCCCGCACGCGGCGTTACACTCCCCCGCATGCTGCGGCGGGTTGCACGAGTCGCGCGGCGGGTGCTGCTTGTGCTCGGCGCTTTGACTCTTGTTTGGCTGCCTGTGAGCTTCCTGTTCGGCGCGCGAGCGGATTGGGTGAACGCCACCGCGGAGCTGGGTTTGCGTAGTCTCAACGGGTTTGTCGAGCTTACGCTGCTTTACCCGGGCGACCCTTCTCGGGGTCAACTTGAAGCGTGGTTCTTCCGTCAAGATCAACCGGTGTGGTGGCGGCACTGCATCCTTCCCTACTGGGGCTTCGGATTGGACTGGGGTACTTTTACGTCCAACTACGTCGGAGTGCCCCCTCTGGCTCCTTGCCGCGATCTGCCTCGCCTGGCCGGTGACGGCGCTGCTGCTGGCGCGGCGGAGGCGGAAGGGGCGGGGGTTTGAGATAGAGGTCAAAGATCAGAAGTCAGAGGTCAGCCAGACGCCCGCCCGCCGCGGCAACAACCCCGCGCCGTGAGCGAACTCCGACGCACCGAAGGTGCAGCATGAACCAGAGCCCAGGGCAACGCCCTGGTTGGCGGCGCGTATGTGAACCAAGCCCTGAAAGGGCGCTCGAAACCATCAGACGCGGCGACGCGCTCGTTCGCCCCTTCAGGGCTCCAGACGAAACGGCCCCCTTTACCCAGGGCGTTGCCCTGGGCTGTGGCTCGGATGCACCTTCGGTGCGGCCGGAGGATGCGCCCTGCGCCGTCGCAGCTCCGTCGTCCCGGTTTGCTTCGTCATTCTGGTTTCCTCATTCCCTCTTGCACCCGCCGCGGGGGGGCGGACAATCCGGGGCATGAATATCCGCCTTGCCCTGGGCCTGCTCCTCGCCGCCGGCGCGCTCGCCTGCCGGTCGCTCGCACAGGAGGCGC
>JBGTBZ010000258.1:0-5408 GCA_041749155.1 Phycisphaerae bacterium | reverse complement strand
GATCACGGCGATCACCACGCGGCCCGCGAAGCCCCATTCCAGGGCGCGGCCGACGGCATCCCTGGTCCCGCCCCCCCCGTCGCCGCCGACGCCGCTGTCGCTCAGCAGGTGCCGGAAGACCGCAAATGCGAGCGAAGCGTGAATTCCGGCGCTGATAAGAAAGAAGAATCGCTTCAGGAGGCCCTTGGCATCCGACCCTTCCCGCTCCGGATCCAAGATCGCTCGAAACAGGTTCCAGAGCGAATAGGCCACGAGCCCGATGCCAATAGGCCAAAGCAGGAACCGGCCGAAGGCCCACTGGCCCTCCAGCGTCGACAGGGCGCTGCGCGAATCACCCACCTGCCCGCCCCACCCGATCGCCGCCTGGAAGGCCAGGATGCCGATCAAGAGGTAGAGAACGCCCTTGGCGGCATATCCCAGGCGCGCGAAATGTTCCAGCCAGTCGCCGGCATGCCTCTGGACCTGCGCGCCATAGTCTGTAACTTTTTGCGCCGCGGCTTTGGGTACGCTGCCTTGCGGCGTGGGTGTGGTGCGCGTCATGAGTGTTTCGCAAATCGCAAACCCAGTGCCAGACTGAACCTGCGCCAATCCCGCTACCGCGACCCGCTGAACCGCGTCAGATTGACCCACGCTCTACGGCTTCTCACCGCGATCAAACAGCTCTGCCAGCCCGAGCACGATCAAAAGCACGGCAACAACGATCCAGAACCAGGCGACCCCCTGCCGATCACCGCCGAGGGCCTCGGAGCGCTCAAGCACGATCAGCAATGTGCCGGCGCAAACTGCGAGCACGCCACCCGCTTTCCGGAACCGTCCGCGGCGTCGATTGGGCTGCAGGTCGCTCATGAGGCTGCCCCGGACGCGCCGAACTGGGCGTTCAGGCACACGTCGCCGTCGATGGAAATCGCGAAGTCCCGCAGCCCCATGGCGGCGGGGATGAAGGCTCCAAGCACGTCGCGCAGGGGCAACGGCTGGGCCTTGATCTGCTCCAGCTTGGGCCGCAGCAGGCTCAGCAGGGTATCGAGGATGACGCCGCGGCCGTGAAGATCGAGGACGCGGATGTGGCCGATGAGCTGGTCGTCCACCTCGAGGACCGCGCTCAGATCGATGACAAACGGGGCGGTGATGAAGGCAAGCTTCTTCCTCCCGTGCAGCGTCCCTCGCACCTCGATGACCCGGGCGGAGGGGCTTGCGAGGGCAAGGTCAATCTCCTGGATCTGCACACCCTTCTCCGACGCCGCCTCAACGGCCTGGCGGCGGACGAAGGCCATCAGCTCTTCCTTCGGAACGGCCGCCTCCAGGTGGCCATCGCCGGCGGCGGGTGCCATGACCAGTGTGCCATCCTCGTCGCGCCCGAACTCGAATTGCACGTCCGATGCCTCCAGTATGAGCCTGCATGCCATCGGCCCAACCTTCACGGGCTCTCCGCGGACGCTGAACGCCTCGAAATGGGGTCCCGGCGCCCGATCCGAGACAATCGCCGGCGGCTTCAGTTCTCCTTTCGCCTGTCGTCGAAGCTCCGCCGGATCGGTGGGAATGTCGATATGACCCCCGTTGAGGCGGATGGACAGGAGTCGGCCCCGCGGCCAGGCGGGCATGTCGATTTCCACGGGTTGCGTGCCCTCCGGAAGCAGCACGCGGCGGGCGACGGCCTGCTCCAGTCCCTGCCGCAGCGTTGGGACATCCGAGGGCGGATCGCTTCCGGGCAGGTCGAACATGGCCCATCCTACGGCCGTCCCGGGTTCACTCGATACGGCCGACGACGTCCAGGTCGTAGTGCGTGTAGGTGGAGTAGTCGCCGCGGAGCCACAGGATGAGCGTCCTTCCGCCCTCCAGCGGGCGGACGATCGGGCGGATGTTGTCGCAGGTGGAGTCCTGCGTCAGGGCCTGCCATTGCCAAGAACGTCCGCCGTCGGCGGTGACACCCTTGAAGATCTCCCAATGCCGCTCGCCGTCGGCGGGGCTAGTCAGGGGCTGGCCGGTGGCGGGATGGGCGTTGGTAGAAATGTAAACGGCGTCCGGGTCGGCGGGATGGAGGGCGACAAGACCGGTGTAATCGACCTCAGGGGCGTACAGGCGGGTGCCGGCGTGGGCCATCTCGTGAACATGCCACTGTGCGCCGTCGAAGCGGCCGTAGTAATAGCGAAGATCCTCGCCTCCTGCGCGGGTGTCGTCCTTGTGCCGGGCATCGCCCTTCTGCACGGAGAAGGCGATGTATGGGCGTCCTTGGCTGTCGAGGCGGATGTCGGTGGTCCACGCAACGGCGTCGGGATCTCCCTGAAAGACGAGCGTGAGGTCGGTGGGCTTCAGCGGGCTTTGGTCCGTAGTGCTCAGCGGCGCGATGACCTGGCCGGACGACCCGTGGACCTGCCCGCGGCAGATGAAGCCGTGATAGATCGAATTGTCGAAGTTTCGCGGGTGATCCTCCGTGATGATCAGGTGAATTGTGTCCACGCCGTTGGAGGCATATCGCGGATAGGGCCGGCCGGACCCGCCCTGCCCAGGCGTTGCGGGCCAGTCGAAGAGGCGCCCGCCGTAGCGGAAGGTGCGGCCATCGTCGTCGGAGACGAGGTAGTTCGGGTCGAACCCGACGCCGCGATGAAAGTTGTAGATCCGGCCGTCCTCGGCGGAGAGGCGGTAAAGGTTCGCGTAGCTGACACTGGCGCCGACGGGCAGCGTCTGCTCCGGCCCCCACTGCGTGGCATCGCCGGGATGGGTGCTGATGCGCCAGCGCATGAGGTCGGTCCCCTCGACGCCGCCGTGTCCGCCGTGCGAGGCGTAGGCGGCGAGATAGCGGCCATCGGGCAGCTTCAGGAAGACCGGGGCATCGTGGTCGTCGCTCTGGAACCGCTCGTGAAGCGGAACCGTGACGGATTGGCCGGTGGAGATGTCGTAGGTAGTGACGTTGACCTCGCCGGAGGGGGAGGCGACCGAGCCGAAGATCAGCTTGTCGCCGTCGACGATCGCCCGCTCATCCTGGAACCAGCACCATCCGCCCTTGACGTTGAAGTCGATGATCTCATCCGCCGGCTCGCCGGCGGCGAGCAATGCGCATGCGAGAAAGGAGACGATCTGAAGCATCGGGATGGGCTACTCGTCGGCGTCGATTGCAACCTGGTCAAGTCGATCCTGGAGGGCCTGTGGAAGCTGGCTGCGGATCGCATCATCGATCAGGCCGGCGTCGCGCAGGTCTGCGATATGCACGCGATCAATATCGCGAAAACTCGTGAGTTTCATGCGGACCAGGGCAGGAAGGTCGAGGACGAGAAACCCCTCCGGATCGCGGACCGACTCATCAACGCCCGGCGAGGGGGTCGGGTAGTTGGGACGGATGAGCGTGCCCGCCCAGACGAGATGAACGCCCGACTTGGTGCTCGGCTCCTCCGGATCGATGAAAAGCACGAGGCGGCGCAGATCGCGACGCTCGAACCCCAGGGATCCCATCACTTGCGCTATTCGCGGTTCATCCGCCTGATTTACGAGGAGATCAACATCCTTCGTCGCGCGCGTCGCGGCCGGATCAACACGAGCAACCCACGCCGCCACCGCGTTTCCGCCGCACACGGCATAGGGAATCCCCACGGCATCCAGTGCCGCTGTAACCTCGCGGAGGCGGCGCTCAACACGCTCCATGGCCATAACGAAGTCGTGATAGCCGGTGGTCACAAGGAAGTCTAGCTCAACCGATCGCACCTGGATGTCGACCAAGTCTCTTACTCCCACTCAATCGTCGCCGGCGGCTTGCTGCTGATGTCGTAGACCACGCGGTTCACGCCGCGCACCTCGTTTATGATCCGGCTGCTCATCGTCGCCAGCACCTCGTAGGGCAATCTCGCCCAGTCCGCCGTCATGAAATCCGTGCTCTCCACTGCCCGGATGGCGATCGTGTTGTCATAGCTCCGCCCGTCGCCCATCACGCCGACGCTTCCCAGCGGCAGGAGCACGGCGAAGACCTGCGCTGTCTTGCGATAAAGGTTGGCGGAGATCAGCTCCTCCAGCACGATCTCGTCGGCGTCCCGGAGCACCTTCAGGCGCTCCTGGGTGATGTCGCCGATCACGCGCACCGCCAGGCCCGGGCCCGGGAACGGGTGCCGCCAGACGATCTTCTCCGGCAGGCCCAGCACCTCCCCCACCGCACGCACCTCATCTTTGAAAAGCTCGCGCAGCGGCTCGACCAGCTCAAAGCCAAGCTCCGCGGGGAGCCCGCCGACGTTGTGGTGCAGCTTGATGTTGGCGGCGGCGCCGGAGTGGCCGTGGCCGCTTTCGATAACGTCTGGATACAGCGTGCCTTGCGCGAGATAGCGGGCATCGGGAATGGTCGCCGCCTCGCGCTTGAAGGCCTCGATGAACTCGCGGCCGATGATCTTTCGTTTCTCCTGCGGGTCGTTGACCCCCTTCAGGGCGTCCAGGAACTGCCGCGAGGCGTCGTGGACGCGCAGATCCACGTGGAAATGGTCGCGGAAGGTCGTCTCCACCAGTCCCCGCTCGTTCTTGCGCAAAAGCCCGTTGTCCACGAAAATGCACGTCAGCCGCTCCCCAATCGCCTTGTGCAATAGCGCCGCCGTCACGCTGGAATCGACGCCGCCGGACAGGCCGCAGATCACCCGGCCGCCCGTGACCTGCTTGTGCACGCGGGTGATCGCCTGGGCGACGAAATCGCCCATGCTCCACTTCCCCTCGCAGCCGCAGATGCCGTAGAGGAAGTTGGAGAAAATCGTCTCGCCGCGGGGCGTGTGCGTCACTTCGGGGTGAAACTGCACGCCGTAAAACTTCACCGTCTGGTGCCGGGCGGCGGCGAATGGGCAGGTCGGCGTGCTGGCCAGGGGCACAAAGTGCTCCGCCGGGAGGTCGCGGACCTGGTCGCCGTGGCTCATCCAGACGGTCGTGTCTCGCGGCAGGTCCTTGAGCAGCGGATCGCCCTCCGCCGTCACGTGGAGCCTGGTCCGGCCATACTCGCGGGCCTCGGCGGGCTTGACGTCCGCCCCCAAGAGCTGCGCCCCAAGCTGAAGCCCATAGCAAATGCCCAGGACCGGCACGCCCAACTCGAACAGTCGCGGATCGCAGCGCGGGGCATCCTTGTCGTAGACGCTGCTCGGTCCGCCGGACAAAATGACGCCCTTCACGTTCAGGGCTCGGAGTTCCTCGATGCTCACGTCCGGCCGGAGCATCTCGGAGTAAACACCCGCCTCGCGCACGCGGCGGCAGATGAGCTGGGTGTATTGGCCGCCGAAATCGAGAACCGGGACCATCTCCGCCTGGGCGGCGACGGGCGTGGGCTGGTCTGACGTGGAGGAGGAGGGCTGGGCAAGCGCCTGCGTCATTGGAGAATGCTAGCAGAGGCCCAGGCTCCGCCGCAAAACGGCGTTGCTCCCGCGACCGGCCCGTCGCGGTCTGCCGCCCGGCTACTG
>JBGTBZ010000257.1:0-6513 GCA_041749155.1 Phycisphaerae bacterium | reverse complement strand
CGCCCTTGGACTTGCCGGCGTCTTCTTCATCACCGGCATGCTGGCCGCGCGCCGGCCACTCCTCGCCGCGGTCCTGGCGCTGGCGGTCTTTCTCTCGGTCTCCGTGCCGCTGCTGGCGGCGAACCCGATCCTGATCGGCGGCGGACACCTCGGGCGGATTGTCATGCTTCTGATCCTGCTGCGCGGGCTGATCAACGGGATCATCAGCCACGGCCGTTAGGCGGCCGGGGATACCCCTACAGTGCGTCATGGCCGACCTGATGGTGCTTGCACAGACCGGCGGAATCGCCTTGACCAACTGCTATCTGGTTGCCGACGCGGCAGCCAGGCAGGCCGTTCTCTTCGATGCCCCGGATCACACGGTCGGCCCGCTGCTAGATGAGGCCCAGCGGCGGGAATGGGACATCGTTGGCCTATGGCTCACGCATGGGCACTTCGATCACGTTGCCGATCATAAGCTCGTCACCGACCGCTTCCCCGCCGCCCGCGTGCTCATCCACGGGCTGGACTCACCCAAGCTCCGCAACCCCGTCAGCCGCGTGTTTCAGCTGCCCTTCGATATCCCGCCGCGGGAGCCCGACGGGCTCATCGAGGACGGGCAGGAGCTCAGCTTCGGCGGATTGAAGTGCACCGCCATCCACACGCCAGGGCACTCCCCGGGCCACGTGATGTTCCACTTCGCAGAACAGGCCCTTCTGATCGGTGGCGATCTCATCATCGGCGGGGCTATCGGCCGGACCGACCTGCCCGACAGCGACCCGGCCGCGATGGGCCGGAGCATTCAAAGGGCCATGGAGCTGCCGCCGGAGACGCGGCTGATGCCGGGCCACGGCGACCCCTCGACCCTCGCTGAGGAACGGCGCAGTAACCCCTACGTCCGCGCGGCGCTGTCGCAGCGGCCTTAGGCTGGGGCTTACTCTCAATCGGGTTGTGGAAGCGACTGGCTCTGGGCGACTGGGGCCGCGTATCGCTGAAGGGCCTGCCAGAACACGATCGGATTTATGGACAGTTGAACGGTGGCGGAGAGGTTCGTGTCGTACGACACCCCCTTGACCGGGGCATTCTTCACGGCCTCATCTAGAAGTGTTGCCACGTTCGGGTGAACGCGGGCCAGTTGCCCGACAGTCTGATTCTCGCCTGCCTGCAAGGCCTCCAGCCGGGTCCGAAGCCCCTGCCTGGCCAGTGCGGTTGCGGCGCTGCGTGCCATAAGTCGCTGCTGCGCCGGATTCGCCCCGGCGGCCGCCTCCGGAACCACGCTCGTCGCCTGCACCGTCACCGGCAGTCGGGTCCACTCGGGTGCCCGCTGCGGAAGGATGAGCGCCGCCGCAACGTTTGCGGGATCGACGGCCACTGCCTCCCCGACGATCGGGCCCACCTCTGCGCTCCTGAGCCTCTCGGCAAGGCGCGCGACAAAAGCCTCCCACTCTTCGTCGGGAATTTGCGGGAGCCCAAGCTCAGGGTTCGCCATCGAGACACGAAGCTGATCCACCCACTCCTGTGGCTCGACCGCCAGCTTCACTTCCACCTTTCGCCCGTCGCCAAATACCAGCCGGCTGTACGGCCGCTCGCTAAGCCACTGCCGGGCCTCAGCCTCCACGCTGCCGCCGTCCCTGCTGAAGACGTCGTCCAGCGTCAGCGGACGCGGATCCTCCTCCGCCGGCCGGTCCTGGGCGCCATTGTCCTGCTCGTCATCCTCGCCGCTTGTCCGCCTGCCGGGCGGTGGGACCTGCTTCAGGACATTAACCGGCCCGGCTGCCTTGATGAGCTTGCTGACCGCGTCATCCTTCGCCTGGCCGATGGCCTGACTCGTCCCTTCGCCCGATACGCCAATCCAACTCGGTGGCATCCGATCTGCCGGAGGGCGAAGCTCCGCACCGACGACCGACGCAACGCTCCCGCCCGTTGCCACGAACGGCCGCCCCTCCCACAGCCCCAGTCGCCGAAGCTCCTCGCCCGTAATCGGACTGACCGTGGCCCGATCACTCGCGAGCCGTACCAGCGTTGCCGCCACATCCTCCCCGTTGACCTGAAGCTGCACCTCCGCCGTGCCCGGGATCGGGAAGCGCGGCCCGCCCACCTGCCGGCCCGCGGCAACCAGCCGGCGCAGCTCTTCGCGGCTCGACGGGCCAAGCGCATCGAGCAGCTTACCTACGGTCAGGCCGGGGCGGATAATTTCGGCCTCAATGTTTCGCATAAGGCGGTCAACCGCCGCCTCGCTGGCCGCCGCCACCAGGCGGCGACGCTCCCGGGCCGATTCTCCGTCACCTTGGGCGATGACCATGTCGCCGGCACCGGCCACCGCCTCCTGGGCCAATGCGTTGCCGGACGCCAACACCACCACGCCCGCCACCGCTGCCGCCCAGAGGAGGCGGCCGGGTGCGAAGCGCCGAGAAAGATGTTGGTGGATCCCCGCCATATCTGATTGACCAGCCCTCTCCAAGAAAGTTGTTCGCTCGCTCCGCCAGCAGTTGAGACCCGAATCCGGGTTCCAAGTTAGTGAAACGCTTACTTCCTCCCCCCTCCCAAGCCGATTAGGCAAGTTGCCGGTGCTCAATTCGCACCATCGGACAATTCGGTCTGCCCCATCTGCCGCGACGCCGCGAAAGCGTCGCGGGCCCTCTCTACGATTCGACAACCGTTATCTGGGCGTGCGTTACATCCGCGTCCAGCCGGCCGCCCAAGGCCGATAATGCCCGATTGTACCAGAAACCTGCCATGGCCCCGCGGAAAACAACCCGACAAGTTGTCGTTGGCGACGATACCCACGCCCGCGTTGCCATCGGTGGCGGGGCGCCGGTTTCTGTCCAATCCATGACCAGCGGCTACACCCACGATGTGGCCCTCTGCGTCCGGGAGATCCAGAAGCTGGCGGCGGCGGGGGCGGACATCGTCCGGGTGGCGGTGCCGGAGCGGAAGGACACCGAGGCCCTGAAGGAGATCATCCCGCAGGTGACGGTTCCGGTCGTGGCGGACGTGCACTTTCACTTCAAGCGGGCGCTGGAGGCGATCGAGGCGGGGGTGCACAAGATCCGCCTGAATCCTGGCAATATCAACGATCGGTCGCAGGTGATCGAGGTAATCCAGGGCTGCAAGGCCCGTGGCCTGCCGATCCGCATTGGCGTAAACGAGGGTTCGATCATCGAGCGGCGCGACAAGCAGCGCCGTATGAAGGAGCTGGGCGGCTATTTTTCCGACCAGAAGTACGGCCACCTGCTGGCCATCATGATCACCAAGCTCGAGGAGTATCTGGACATTTTCCAGGAGCAGAACTTCCACGACATCGTCATCAGCGCCAAAAGCATCGACGCCCAGCTTGTGATCGCGGCCTACACCGAGATCAGCAAGCGCTTCGATTACCCCCTGCACCTGGGCGTGACCCACGCCGGGCCCAAGGAGACGGGGACGATCCGCAGCGTCGTCCCGCTGGGTCACCTGCTGGCGGGCGGGATCGGCGACACGATCCGCATCAGCTACGCCAGTGACCCGGTCTACGAAGTCGAGGATGGCTTAGAGCTGCTCTATACCCTCGGTCTGCGCGAGCGCAAGGGGGCGGAGCTGATCGCCTGCCCGACCTGCGGGCGGATCCAGGTGGACCTGTTCACGCTCACCCAGCAGGTGCGGCACAAGCTGAAGGAGGAGATCCGCCTGCCGATCAAGGTGGCGGTGATGGGGTGCATCGTCAACGGCCCCGGCGAGGCCGAAGGCGCCGACGTGGCCATCTTCGCCGGCGACCGCCGGGGCATCATCTACGTCCAGGGGGAGAAGGTCGCCAACGTCCCCGAGGATGAGATCCTTGAGCGCCTCCTGGCCGAGTGCAGGGATTTTCAGGATCGCGTCGAGTGCGGCGAGGCGAAGCTGGGGGAGAAGAAGGTCGAGATCCTCCCGCCGGACCCGATCGGGCCACTGGGGAGCGGGTGGGACAAGCTGAGGGAGGGGCGCGAGGGGACTACTGCGCTTCCGGTGATTACCTAAGATAAGTCAGCTGCGGGCGAGGAACTGCCGTTTCACTGACATCGGCGGCATCTCGGGCGACCGGGCGCTGCCGACGATGAGTTGCACGCCCCGCATCTCATGGCCAAGCCGACTCTTCAAAGCGTGGCGTTTCTTCGGGGAATCAACGTCGGCCGTGCCAAACGCGTGGCCATGAAGGACCTTCGTGACCTCTTCCAGCAACTTGGCTGTGCCGATGTCCAGACGGTCCTGAACAGCGGGAACGTGCTCTTTACACCGCCGAGCGCCGGCCTCAGCGCCGACGAGGTCGAGAAGGCGATGGAGCAGCGGCTGGGGTTCAGCGCGCGAACGGTCATGGTGCCGGGAGAGCACCTGGCGAAGATCGTGAAGCAGAACCCGCTGGAAGGCGCGGCCAGCGAGCCCTCCCGCCTGCTTGTTGTCTTCCTCACAAGCCCGACCGCGCGCCGCGCCCTTCAGACGCTGACAAAGCAGGACTGGACGCCGGGAGCGATGGCCGTGCGGCAACATGCTGGCTATCTGTGGCTCCCCGACGGTGTCGCCGCCAGCGAGCTGATGGCGGCGGTTGCGCGGGCGACCGGCGATGGCATCACCAGCCGGAACTGGTCCACTGTGCTCCGGATCCTCGCGCTCATTGGGGCTATGCCGCAGGAAGCCAAGTGACTCGGCCGCTCAGGCCCAGGTGGTCGCCGCCGACGTGGCGGAGGGTGACGGGACAAGCGATCCGCAGTTGCGACCCGGGCCTGGCAGCATAACCTCTTGAAGATGAGACTCTTACTGCTGATCGGACTGCTGCTGCTCGTCGGGTGCTCCGCCGGCGTTTATCCGCCGGGACGTGGTGCGGCCGCGCCTGAGAGGCAGCCGCTTGTGGTGATGAGCCTCAACATCCGCTATGACAATCCCGCCGATGGCCAGCATGCGTGGCCGAACCGGCGTGAGCGGGTTGCACAGGTCATCCGCTTCCATGATGTCCACCTGGTGGGGGCCCAGGAGGCCCTGGACCATCAGGTCGCGCAGCTTATGGAGGATCTGCCGGGCTTCGCCTGGACCGGCGTCGGCCGCACCGACGGCAAGACCGGCGGTGAGTATTCGCCCATCTTCTACCGGACAGACCGCCTGGAGCTGGTGGAGGATGGCACTTTCTGGCTCTCCACGACGCCCGACGATCCGGGCAGCAGGGGGTGGGATGCGGCCCTTCCGCGCATCGCCACATGGGGCCGGTTCCGCGACCGGGCCACAGGAGGGATGTTCTTCGCGATCAACACCCACTTCGACCACGTGGGCGAGGAGGCACGGACCCAGAGCGCCCGCCTGATCAGCCAGCGCGCCCGGGAGCTGGCGGGCGATCTTCCGATCGTCATGACCGGCGACTTCAACGCCGAGCCCGACTCCGCCGCGTACGCAACACTGTCCGCGGCCTTTCTGGACGCGCGCGACCTCTCGCAGACCGGGCATTTCGGGCCCGATGGCACCTTCGGCACATTTGAGCCGCGGTCGGAGGCGGCCCGGCGCATCGACTTCATTTTCGTGGGCGAGGGGGTCGAGGTCGTCCGCGAGGCTACGCTGGCCCACCACTGGGAATCCGGCCACGCCTCCGACCACTGGCCGGTGCTGGCTGAACTTGTTCTGCCGCCTCCATGAGGCGGCGCAGCGGAAGCTGGCTGCGGTCAGGCCGGGCCAATGCCATGCCTGGCCGCGTGCTCCATGGCGGAGCAGAAACGGTCGATCTCTTCCATCGTGGAATAGACGCTGGGCGTCACCCGGATGCCCTCGAACTGCTCGGTAGTGATTGGCGTCGTGAAGATCTTGTGCTCTCCCCAAAGCCACTGCTGGAGCTCGGCGGGCTCGATGCCGTCGATGCCCACCGTCGCCAGGCCGCAGGAGAACTCGGGCTTCAGACTCGTATGCAGGATGAACCGATCGCTCGCGGCGGTCAGGCGGTTGGCCCATGTGTCGCGCAGGTATCGCAGGCGCTGGGCCTTGCGCTCGTCGCCGAGGTTCTGGTGGAAGGTCAGCGCCTCGCCGATGGCCACCTTGAGGCCCACGGGATGCGTGCCGATCTCCTCGAACTTGCGGATGTCGTCCTCCATGCCCTCCGGGGCCGCCATCATCGGCCAGAGGTCCTTGATCTTCTCCCTGCGGACATACAGCAAGCCGGTGCCGTGCGGCGCGAAGAGCCACTTGTGCAGACTGGTGCCGAAATAGTCGCAGCCCAGATCGCTCAGCTTGAACGGGAAGTGGGCGAAGGAGTGCGCCCCGTCCACGATCACCGGGATCCCATGCCGCCGCGCCATGGCGGTGACCTGTTTCACCGGCAGAATCTGCCCGGTGAGGTTGATCATGTGGCTCATCAGAATGAGCCTGGTGGCGGGGGTGATCTGCTCCTCAAAGAGCGAAACGATTTGGTTCACATCCTCGGTCGGGACGGGAATAGAGAAGAGGCGCAGCTTGATCCCCTCGCGCAGCTCGCGCTGGCGGAAGGTGTTGCGCATGCGCGGATAGTCCTGGTCGGTGGTCAGGACCTCGTCGCCGCTCTTGAGATCG
>JBGTBZ010000256.1:0-8439 GCA_041749155.1 Phycisphaerae bacterium | reverse complement strand
GTCCGCCCCGGCGGCCCGGTCCCAAGCGCGCCCCCCGCCGCCGGACCGCGACGACGGCGGCGTGAGGCGGTCGAGTACTAATTTGCAATCGAATTAGTACAGATTAGTATCAGCTTCGTGAGGTTACCTCAGCGACCACCCTCGCCGCCTTCTCTTGAGCGCTACCACAATCTGTTGAAGGCTGATGCTGATAAAGCACAAGATGTGGTGAGATTCCTGTCGGAGATCGAGCTACGCTACCTGCACTGGGATGAGTTCCGGCGGAGGGACATGCCGGCGGGCCTTTCGGCCTCGGAGGTTTGGACCCTTCTCAAACTCCACCGCGGCCCTCCGCGGGCATCGCCGATCCGAGACGTCCACGGTCACACGTTTGGATACAGAGTTCCGGGCATTCTGTTGCCGTCCTTGCACCAGGTGGATCGCCTGTCGGGCACGGAACTGGTCACTCGGCCCGACTTTCCGCTCGACGCCGGGATGCGCGATCGGGTGCTCATTAACTCGCTCATGGAAGAGGCGATCAGCACAAGCCGGATCGAGGGCGCGGTGACGACTATTCAGCGCGGCAAGGACCTACTGCGCAGCGGGCGCCGGCCCTCAACCCGAAGCGAGCAGATGATCGCCAATGGCTATCGCACGATGAACCTGATTCGGGAGCGCCTGGACCGCCCGCTTGAAGTCGGACTGATTCACGAACTGCAATCGGCCATCACGGAGTCGACGCTCAACGACCCGGGCGGCGCGGGACGCTTCCGTACCAGCGATGACGTCGTGGTCGAGGATGCGCGCGATGGCGACGTGGTGTTCACGCCGCCCTCGGCCGCATCAGTGCCTCGCGAGATCGGTCGGCTTGTCGCTTACGCCAATGCGCCAGTGACAGATGGTGTGGACTTCGTGCACCCCCTGATTAAGGCCAGCATTCTGCATTTCTGGCTCGCGTATCTGCATCCCTTTGCGGATGGCAACGGCCGTACCGCCAGGGCGTTGTTCTACTGGTACATGCTCAAGCAGGGCTACATCCTCTTTCAGTTCCTGACGGTATCGCGGGTGATCGACCAGTCGCGCATGCAGTACTACCGATCGTTTCTGTACTCGGAGACGGATGACAACGACCTGACGTACTTCATTGTTTACAATGTCAACGCCGTACAGAAGGCGATCGCGAATCTGCATCGGCAGTTGGAGGCGATTCGTGCCGAGCAGCGTCAGATGTCGGCGATTCGGCGTGCAAGCGGCCTCAACGCCCGCCAACGCGCCGTTCTCTCTCGTGCGCTGAGGCATCCTGGCCAGGCCTTTGCGTTTGAGTCACACCAGGCTTCGCATGGCATCAGCTACCAGACCTCTCGAACCGACCTGCTGGAGCTTGTCCGGCGAGGCTTTCTGAAGGAGATCGGGGGCCGGCCCCGAACGTTTATGCCGGCACCAGACCTTGCCACCGCCCTGCGTGCCTAGCTGCCCGCTTCCATTCCGACCGGCAGCCGCTACATTGTGCAGCCGCTGAACATTCTTCCTGGAGATCAATCGATGCTGATTCGCCCGATTTCGTCGATCGCCGTTGCGGTGGCCTTGCTGGGGCTGGCGGGGTCCGCCGTAGGGCAAGAGAAGCCCACCGCCTTCACGGGGGCAACGATCATCCCGATCGCCGGGGATCCCATCGAAAATGGCACGCTGGTGGTCCATGAGGGCAAAATCCTGGCCGTCGGGGCCGATGGCGAGGTCGAGATCCCGGATGGGGCGGAGCGCATCGACGCCGCGGGCAAGACGATCATGCCGGGGCTGGTGGACACGCACAGCCACATCGGCGGGGGCGGCGGGGGCGACCGCAGCTCGCCGATCCAGCCGGATGTGCGGATTCTGGACTCGATCAACGTGCGGGATTCGGGGTTCATGCGGGCCCGGGCCGGCGGGCTCACCACGCTGAACGTCATGCCCGGCAGCGGGCACCTGATGAGCGGGCAGACGATCTACCTGAAGATCCGCCGCCCGGCGGGGGTGATGGACGACATGTACATCCTGGATGCCGACGGTAAACCCATGGGCGGCATGAAGATGGCGAACGGGACCAACTCGATCGGGGAGCCTCCCTTCCCGGGCACGCGCGGCAAGTCGGCGGCGCTGGTGCGGCAGCACTTCATCAAGGCGATGGAATACCGCGCAAAGCGGCAGCGTGGCGAGGCCGCGGCTGAGGAGGGGGAGAACGGGGAGAACGGTGAGGCGGAGGCTGGCGAGGGCGATGAGCAGGCGACGACGGGGCCCTCGGGTCAGTCTTCCTCGCGCGATATCGGGATGGAGGCGATGCTGGAGGTGCTGGATGGCAAGCGGATCGTGCACCATCACACGCACCGGGCCGACGACATCGCGACGGTGCTGCGGCTTCAGAAGGAGTTCGGGTTCCGCGTGGTGCTGCACCACGTGAGCGAGGCCTGGAAGATGGCCGACGAGATCGCAGAGGCGGGTGTGGGCAGCAGCATCATCCTTGTGGACGCCCCCGGCGGAAAGCTGGAGGCGCTGGAGCTGCTGGCGCGCAACGCGCCCGCGATGGAAGAAGCCGGGGCGCTCGTGGCGTTCCACACGGACGACTACATCACGGATTCGCGGCTGTGGTTCCGGATGGCGGCGATGGGCGTGCGGGCGGGCATGAGCCGGAAGGTGGCGCTGGAGGCGCTGACGATCAACGGTGCGAAGATGATGGACCTGGAGGACCGGATCGGCACGCTGGAGGCGGGCAAGGACGCCGATTTCATCATCCTGTCGGGCGATCCGCTCTCGGTCTACACGGACGTGGAGCAGACCTGGATCGAGGGGGTGAAGGTGTTTGACCGCGGCGTGGAGGAGGACCGGCTGTTCGCCGTGGGCGGATACGGGGCGGGGGATGACACGGAGCCGTACCTGTGCTGCGCCGAGCATGCCGGGGAGTGAGTCAAAGCCACCAATGGCACGAATGCTCACGAATGCCCCATGAGCCCCTGTCTATTCGTGCCGATTCGTGTCATTCGTGGCCGTGAAACCGGATGAACAAACAATGATATTGAGCTTCAGGAACACAGCCGTCGTCCTCGCCAGCCTGCTCGCCGCGGCCTCGGCGTCTCCCGCTCTCGCTCAGGACCTTGCCGTCCGCGCCGGCACCATTCACACGATGGCGGGCGAGCCGATCGAAAACGGCGTGATCATCATCCGCGACGGGAAGATCGCGGCGGTGGGCCCGGCGGCCAGCACGCAGGTGCCCAACGGGTTTCGCGTGGTATCCGCGGCGGTGGTGACGCCGGGGCTTGTGGACGCCCGCGGCACCCTGGGCCTGACGGGCATCACCAACCAGGACCAGGACCAGGATCAGCTCGACCGGTCGGGCGCCATTCAGCCGGAGCTGCGGGCGATAGACGCCTACAACCCCAACGACAAGCTGGTGGAGTACGTCCGCGGCTTCGGGACGACGACCGTGCACACGGGGCATGCGCCCGGCGCGCTCATTCCCGGCCAGACATGCATTGTCAAGACCCGCGGAAACACCGTCGAGGTTGCGATGGTCCAGGAGACAACGATGATCGCCGCCGTGCTGGGCGACGGCGGGCGGCGCCAGGGGGGCTCTCCGGGGACGCGGGCGAAGATGGTGTCGATGCTCCGTTCGGAGCTGATCAAGGCACAGGAATACCAGCGCAAGGCAGATGTGGAGGATCAGAGCAAGCGGCCGGGGCGCGACCTGAAGATGGAGGCGCTGGGCCGGGTGCTGAAGAAGGAGATCCCTCTGCTGATCACGGCGGACAAGGCGCAGGACATCGCCTCGGCCCTGCGGATCGCCGAGGAGTTTGAGATCAACATCGTGCTGGATTCGGCCTCGGAGGCGTACCTGATGATTGAGGAGATCAAGGCGGCGGGGATCCCGGTGATCGCCCACCCCCCAATGCAGCGTGCCGGCGGCGAGAAGGCCAACGCCAGCTTCGAAACGGCGTCGAAGCTGCGGGAAGCTGGGATTCCGGTGGCACTGCAGACGAGTTTCGAGGGGTACGTGCCGAAAGTGCGTGTGATCCTGTTCGAGGGGGCGATCGCGGCGGCCAACGGGAACAGCTTCGAGGAGGCCCTGGCGATGATCACGCGGGATGCCGCTCAGATCCTGGGAATCGCGGACCGCGTGGGAACCATTGAAGTTGGCAAGGACGGTGACCTGGCGCTTTTCGACGGCGATCCGTTCGAGTACACGACGCACTGCATCGGCACGGTGATCGAGGGGGAAGTCGTGAGCGAGGGGTCAAACTGAGCAGCGTGGCGGTGTAAGTGTGATCGACGGATTCGGAGTGCATGAGTGCGGAATGCAATCGGCACTGCACATTTTGGATTCAGCAGTTTTTTCAACAGCCACCCGGCTCCGGTGTTTCGGGGTCGATAAGCCTGCGACTTGCCCAAATTCTAGACTTGGAGCGCGAGGACCCGTGCGCCAGCGGGCCGGTAAGGTTTATGCCGCTCCAACCGTCCATCCTGCAGGTCTGGGCCTGGAAGCTGCGAGCGCTGCGCATGTGCTGGTGCAAGTCGTCGATCGAACTCATGCGCTGCTGCGGGGTGCCGAGCCGGCGGTTCCTGCTCGGCCCGGCGGCGATCTGGCAGTACCCGCTGCAAATCTTCGGCGGCGATCTGCACAGCATTTACGTGGCGATGATCAACGAGCGGCCCGTGGGTGCGGCGCACCGCGTGGAGCCGTTCACGCCCGCGGCGCCCGCCTATGACCCTCCGGAAGGGGCGGAGCCAGCGCTGGCCCCCGTGGCGGCGGAGATGGAGGTGGCGCCTCACCAGCCGCGGGCGCCGGCCATGGACCTGTGGGACATAGAGGCGGCCGGGAGCCGCTGAGGGGATTCGGCTTGAAAAAAGCTCCTCTGGCCGCTCCAATGACGGCGGCCATTTAACCAAAGGAGCTTATATGAATCCACGCACAATGCCCGGGGCGGTGCGGGTCGTGTCGTTTATCCTGGTGGCGGTCGTCGCCAGCTTTGCCCTGGCGCAGGGCCAGCAACGGACGGTGCGCCCGCAGTCGGCGGATCTTCAGCAGGACCGTCCGGAGTGGGCGTTGAACATGACTGCGATCGAGGCGTGCAGTTGCCCGATGTTCTGCCCTTGCTACTTCAACACATCGCCCGCGAGCCACTCGGGCCACGGCGAGGGGGAGATGCACTTCTGCCTGTTCAACATGGCCTGGAAAGTCAACAGCGGCCATCATGGCGACACGAACCTGGCGGGGGCCAAGTTTTGGATCAGTGGGGACCTGGGCGACTCGTGGAGCGACGGGGAGATGGAGTGGGCGCATGTGCGCTTCGACCCCGCGGTGACCGAGGCGCAGCGCAAGGGCATCCTGGCGGCGCTGCCGCACCTGTTCCCCGCGAAGTGGAAGTCTTTCACGGTCGGCGAGGACGCCGCGGTGGAATGGAGCGCCACGAAGGACCGGGCTGTAGCAAAGCTGGCCGGCGGCGAGGCGGCGGAGATCACGCTCAACCGCGTGCCGCAGTCAAACACGGAGGAAGCGGTGGTGATCCATAACCTGAAGTACTGGGGCGCCCCGCGAAACGACGGGTTCGTGCTGATGACGACGGAGCATCACGCCACGAAGCAGACGCCCGATGGTGTGAAGCCGTATGAGTTCAAGAACAGCAACGGCTTCATGATCACGGTGGACATCAACGCCGACGACGCCGCTAAGGCGGCTGCGGCACGCGAGGAGGCCACCGACCAGCCCGCTGCCGGCCACGGCGGCGGGGATGGGATGGGGCATTGAGCCTCGGTGGCTGAATATGGAGCCGGAAAACGGGGTGCCGGAGCCGAGAGGTTCCGGCACCCTTTTACTTGCCCGGGCCCGGTCAGTTCAGGTATCCCATCAGCGTCGGCGGCGCGGGGGGCGGGTATGCGCCCGGGATCCGGCGGTAGGCCATGGCATAGGCGATCACGCCGATGAACATGCCGCGGTTCTTCTGCTTGCCTGTTGCGACGGTCTGGCCGGCGATGTCCACGCCTTCGAGGCGCAGGTTGCAGACGGCGTCGAAGCCCGCCTCCGCGGCCCGCTCCATGATGCGGATCACTGCTTCCTGCCGGGCCCGCGTCACGATGTCGTGGAAGCTGCGGACCTCCCCCCCGAACATCATCTTCAACCGGCCGACCAGCGAGACCCAGATGTTGCAGCCGAGCACGAACTCCGCTGTCACCAACGTAACAGGCGAGCCGGGGGCCATGCCGGGAAAGGTGCCGATGTTCGTGACGTAGATGTGCCCCATCTCGCGGCGGCGGTAGGCGAGGTTGGCGCGGTGATCGTGATCGATCCAGCGGGTCAGGCCGTAGATCAGCCCGGCCGCCAGGAAGAGGAAGAAGAAGGGGGAGAGGATGTAGATTGCCAGGTCCAGAGGCATCAGGCGCCCTCCACGGGAGGTGGCGGCTGGGCGGGTGTGTAAGCCACCGTTTCGACGGGCTCCGGGGACCGCTGGTCGGCCTCGAGGGTGACGGCGGTGCCGTAGGCATAAAGCTCAGCGGCGCCGGCGGTGACGGCGCTGGTGCTGAGCCGGACGTTGACGACGGCATTGGCACCCAGTTGGGTGGCCTGCTCGATCATGCGTTCGATGGCCTGGTTGCGGCTCTCGACGAGCAACTCGGTGTATCCGCGCAGCTCTCCGCCGACGAGGTTCTTCAGACCGGCCATGAAGTCGCGTCCGAGGTGCTTGGCGCGGACGGTATTGCCCTGCACGAGCCCGAGAACCTGGGTGACCCGGTGCCCGGGCACGGCCTCGGTGTTGACGATGATCATGGCGTGATTGAACCACGGAGCCGCCGGGCCGCGAAGAAAGGGGCGGGTTCGCCGCAGGCATCCGCCCGGGGGCGTGGTTTTGCCGGGAGCAATGGCGCGTACGATGGGTTGCGGTGATTTCCGAACCCCTCCAACCTGTCCGCACCGGCGAGGCCCTGGCGCAAGGCGTGCGGCACACGGCGGCGAGTCTGCTGGAGGATGCCGTGGTCCGCCTGCGCGATCCTGGCCGCGATGGTGTGGAGAAGACGGTGCACGAGACGCGAAAGCGGATCAAGGAGCTGCGTGCCCTGCTGCGGCTCGTGGACAAGGACCTTGTCGACCAGGGAAAGGGTCCGGTTCGGCCGGCAGCCAATCAGCGATTGCGCACCGCCGCGGGCATGCTGGGGGCGGCACGAGATTCGGCGGTGCTGCTCGAGACGTTGGAGTCGGTGGCGCGTCATCCGCGGTCGCCCCATGGGGCGATCGGGCTCGTTCGTGAATGGCTGCAGCGCAAGCACGAGGCCGAGGGCGAGCCGCCAGCCGGGACGCTGGCGGAGGCAAGGGGGCTGCTGGAGCGGGTTCATGGGGAGGTAGCGGGCTGGGAGATCGAGGCAGGCGAGGCGTGGGAGGCGATCGGTCCCAGTTTGCGGCTGATCTACCAGCGCGGGCGTCGGGCGTTTGCCGCGGCAAGGCAGGCGGAGGATGCCGAGACGTGGCACGAATGGCGCAAGCGGTCTAAGGACCTGCGCTACGCGCTGGAGCTGCTGCGGGAGTCTTCGCCGCAAGTTATGGCGGGGCAGGTGGTTGTGGCGAAGACGCTGACCGACGATCTCGGCGAAGACCACGACTTGGCGGTGCTTTTGGAGTGCCTGCCCGCTATGGGGAGCGCCGTGTTGGAGGAGGGGGAGTTGGCGCCGGTGATCAGCGACATGCGCGGCGCGGCGTGGCGAAAGGCAAGTCGGGTGGGGGAATGGGTTTACGCGGAGAAGGCGGGCGCCTTCCAGCGCAGAATGGCGTCGTACTGGCGGACGGCTTGTCGCTGGGAAGAAACGGGAAGCTGACGACGCCGGCGATGGCGGGGATCATCGTAAGTTGGGTCATCATGTGGAGTTGCGCCGCTGAAAGTGATTTGAAGCATCGCAGCGGCCTACTTCGGCACCGGCATTGCTTCAAAAGGGGCATGGCCAACAAGAAACAACACATGCGTTCAGACAACGGCGATGAGCCGCGTGACAGCAACCCAGACCCGATTACCGGGGCACCTGGATCACATCCTGTGGGCACAGGCGTCGGCGCCGCAGGCGGCGCTGCCGCGGGTGCGGCGATCGGACTCGTGGGCGGACCGGTGGGTGCGATGGTGGGCGGGGTCGCCGGCGCCGTGGTGGGTGGTTTGATCGGCAAGGGCGTGGGCGAGGCGGTGGATCCCACGGAAGATGCCCATTGGCGCGAGACGCACAGCACGCGGCCGTACTTCCGCGATGGCTACAGCTACGACGACTACGAGCCGGCGTACCGGCTGGGGTACAACGCGTATGACGCGCATGACGCGGGGTACAGCGACGACCTGGACCGGGACCTGGAGCGTCACTACGCGGAGCGTCGCGGTAGCAGCCGGCTGGAATGGGATGATGCGCGGCACGCGGCGCGCGACGCGTACGAGCGGCGCGCCGGGGGAGGCACGACGCGTGCTC
>JBGTBZ010000255.1:0-2521 GCA_041749155.1 Phycisphaerae bacterium | reverse complement strand
CGCCGGCCTCGCCGCCGCGCTGCTGTCGGCGCATCGCGGCGTCGTGCATCCCACGATCAACCTGGACGACCCCGACCCGGCTTGTGACCTGGACTACGTGCCCCACACCGCCCGCCCGCACCGGCAGCGCCTCATCCTCTGCAACTGCATCGCCTTCGGCAGCAAGAACAGCGCGTTGGTTGCGCGCGTCGGCAGTTTCAGTGCTTGACGACGTTCAACATCATGCCCGCACCATTATCTGAAGCCGGTCGGCATGAGCAATGATCGCCTCGTCCGCGATCCCCAGGAACAGCCCCGTCTGCACCACCCCCGCGCGGCGAAGCAGCGCTGCCTCCAGCGTCGCGGCGTCGATGATCGGGCCGAAGGCGACGTCGTAGATGAAGTTGCCGCCGTCGGTAAGGTAAGGGCGCGCGTCGTCAGCGAGTCGCTGCGTCGGCTCCCCGCCGAGGCTGCGGAAGAAATCGCCCTGAAGCTCGGCCCCGAACGGCACGACCTCCACCGGCAGCGGGCATCGGCTTCCCAGGCGCTCCACCAGCTTCCCGCCATCGGCGATGATGACGACGCTGCGGGAGTTCTGCGCGACGATCTTCTCGCGCAGCAGTGCCCCGCCCAGGCCCTTGACGAGGTTGAGCTGCGGGTCGATCTCGTCGGCGCCGTCCACCGTCACATCGCAACGCGGTTCGGCCGAGAAGTCCGTGAGCGGGATGCCCGCCTGCTGGGCAAGCAACTGGCTGGCCCTGCTCGTTGGGATGCCGCGGATGTCGCGCAGTCGGCCGTAACGCAGCTCATCGCCGAGGACCTCGATGAAGCAGGTCGCGGTCGAGCCCGTGCCCAGGCCCACGACCATGCCGGACTCGACACGATCCAGCGCCGCCCGCGCGGCGGCGCGTTTCCGGGCATCGGGCGACGAAATGCGGGCCGCGGAGTTGTCCATGGGAAGGGCCAAAGCATATCCAGCCGCGGTTGCTCCACCAACAGCGTGGGACGGGCGCTTCGGCGGAGAGGGGGCCTTATGGGGCCTACGATTCGGCAGGGCCGCGCCATCGATTCACGGTAAGATCGGCCTTGTTGCAGGATGCGGTCCGGCGGGGGCCAGCGTGTTTTCATCCGTGTCATGCTATTGCAGACCAACAGCTACATCGTGCCCAAGGACAAGCGGGCGGAGCATGCGCGCCTGATGCAGCGCTTCCGCCAATGCTTCAAGCGCCTGGGCAGCGTACTGGAGGTCTACGAGCAGACCGGCCCGAACTTCTCGGGCGACGCCGGGGGCCGCTTCGTGCAGATCATGCGCTTCCGCGACCGCCATCACCAGCAGGAAGTGCAGGCCCTCGAGCAGAAGGACGCGGTCGCCCAGCAGCTCATCGCCGACTTCTGCCGCCTCGTCAACCTCGCCTACCAGCAGCAGCACGGCCTGTACTCGGCCACGTATTACGTCGGGGTTCTCCGCGACCGCCCCAGCGACAAGCCCGAGCTGCTGGTCAGTGGCGAAGGGCCCGAGACCGTGGACCAGGACCTCGAGCCCCCGTCCGAGGAATCAGCCAGCGCCGCGTCGGATGAAGAGGCTTTCGAGCCGTTCCTGCGCGATGAGCCTCGTCCATATCATGTAGATCAGCAGATCGAGCCCGCGGACGCCGATCCGCGGAGCTTCTGAGGGAGGTGAGCGATGGCCCGGCGACGCTTCAGCCTGCTCCGCACCGCCTGGCGGCTCCTGCTGCTGACCCTGTTCCTCGCCGGCTGGGCCCTGGCGGCGGCGGCGATGCACGTCGTGGTCGTGCCTGGTTCGTCGCAGTCTGCCGACAGTAGCGACTGGCATCTGCTGGTGTTTCCAAAGGACAGGCTCGGCTTCAGCGACACCTACGCCGACACGCGCCAGTGGTCTCCCGCAGACGTCGCCGAGCACCAGCCGCTGGTCAGCCGCCTCATCGAAGCCGGGCATGCCCAGCACCTGACGCACATCCTTCAGCCGGAGCGCCTGCGCCAACTCGAGCAACTGCTCGAGAGCCGGCGATCCGCCCTGCGGCAGATGGACTGATCAGCAACTAAACGACCTGAACCTTGCGCCCGACGCGGCGCTTGGCATTGATGATCTTGCGGCCGCTCCGGGTCTTCATGCGGGCACGAAAGCCCAGCTTGCGGGCTCGCTTGACCTTGCTGATTCGCTTGGGGTAATGCATGGCTCGGTTGCTGGGGTCCTGGGGGGTCCGGGCCGCAACGATAGGCCCACAATCCGCCCCTGTCCTGCCTCAGGACCCCGGAAGGGACACCGACGCGAACACGATGTTCCCGGAGTCATCCACCGCCCGCAGCCGCAACACGCCGCCGGTGGGGGGCACATCCTTCAGTTCCAGCGTGAATCGCTCCTCCGGCGAATCAGTCATGCCATCCTCGGGAAAGGCGCGGGCCCAACTCGTCGGCTCCGCTGGATCGCCCGAGAGCAGGTATTCCAGCCGCGCCACGATGCCCTGGCCGTCCACCACGCGCAGCCGCAGTGTCGTTGCCTCCGCCCCGCGCTCCACCTCGA
>JBGTBZ010000254.1:0-2501 GCA_041749155.1 Phycisphaerae bacterium | reverse complement strand
GGAGGCCGGCGGGGCGGCCAATGGGAAACTGCGCCTGGCGACCATCCGGTCGGAAGGGCAGTTCAACACGGTGGTCTACGAGGAAGAGGACCTCTACCGCGGCCAGGAGCGGCGGGACGTGATCCTGATGAACGCGGCGGATATCGAACGAATGGGCCTGCGGGAAGACCAGCCGGTGACGGTGTGCAGTGAGACGGGTCGGATGCCGGAGATTCTCGTGCGACCCTTCGAGATCCCGCCGGGGAATGCGGCGATGTATTACCCTGAGGCGAACGTGCTGATTCCGAAGGTGTTCGACCCTCAGTCGAAAACGCCGGCGTTCAAGAGCGCCGTGGTATGGGTGGAGGCGTGATCACTTTCTGGCCCCGAGACACCCCGACGATGAATCAAGGCAAGCTCATTGCCTACTGCAACGATTTCGACCGCCATCGCCATTGGGACCTCCTGTGGTCGCATTGTACCCGCTTGAGCAGGATTCAGATCGTGACTACCCTCGTTTCTTCATGAAAATCCACGAATACCAGGCCCGCCAGCTTCTGTCCGACTACGGCGTCCCCATCCCATCCGCCGCGGTCGTGCGGTCGCCGGACGAGGCGGCGGAGGCTTTCAGGCGGTTTCAGAAGGATGGGGCCGGGATGTGCGTGGTCAAGGCGCAGGTCTACGCCGGCGGGCGGGGGAAGGCGGGGTTTGTAAAGCTCTGCAAGAGCGAGGTGGAGGCGCGCGAGGCGGCCAAGTTCATGCTTTCCAATCGCATGGTCAGCAAGCAGACCGGTCCCGAGGGCGTGCCCGTCAGCGTGCTGCTGGTCGCGCCGGGGGTCGATATCGCCAGGGAGTACTACCTGGGCATCACGATCGACCGCGCCCGCAACACCGCCACGATGATCGCCAGCGCCGAGGGGGGCGTGGAGATCGAGGAGGTTGCCGCCAAGACGCCGGAGAAGGTTCTCAAGGAGCCCCTGCACCCGCTGCTGGGGCTCCAGCCGTTCCAGGCGCGCGAGCTGGCCTTCAAGCTCGGGTTCGAGGGCAAAAAGGTCAACGAGGCGGCCAAGCTCATGACCGCCCTGGCGAAAGCCTTTCTCGAGACCGACGCCAGCCTCGCGGAGATCAATCCGCTGGTCGTCACGAAGGATGACAAGCTGCTGGCGATCGACGCCAAGTTCAACTTCGACGACAACGCCCTGTTCCGCCACCCGAACATCGAGCAGATGGCGGATGAGAGCCAGGAGAAGGAACTGGACGTCCGGGCCAAGAAGGCGGACCTCAACTACATTCAGCTCGACGGCAACATCGGCTGCCTGGTCAACGGCGCTGGCCTGGCCATGGCCACGATGGACGTCATAAAGCTGCACGGCGGGGACCCCGCCAACTTCCTGGACGTCGGCGGGAGCGTCTCGGCCGAGGGTGCGGTGGAGGCGTTCAAAATCATCCTGACGGACGAGAACGTGAAGGGGATCCTCGTGAACATCTTCGGGGGAATCGCCAAGTGCGACCTGATCGCCGAGGCGCTGGTGCAGGCGGGGGAGCAGGTGGGATTCAAGGTTCCCGTGGTCGTGCGGCTGGAAGGCACGAACGTGGAGCGGGCTCGGGAGATCCTTGCCGGGGCCAAGGGCAAGCTTCCGACGCTCCAGACCGCCGAGGATCTGACCGACGCCGCTGAGAAGGTGACGCGGGCGGTGCGGTCGGCGGCGTGAAACTCGCTGAGCCTTGGCGGATGACGCCAGCAGCCACTTTCGGAGAACTCCCAGCCAATGCTCATCCGTCAATGCCTGCCGATTGCGATCTTCGCAGCCCTGTGCTCCTGCCTTGCCGGTTGCACCGTCTACGCCGACGGGCGGGGTGATGGCTGGGATGGCGAAATGAACCGCTCGCAGGATGTACGGGTTCGCCAGGCAGTTCCGGACCGCGCTGGCGGGCCCGGGGCCCTTCCCCTGGGTCTTGTGGGCAAGGAGGTTCGGATCCAGCTTCGCCGCGATGCCCTGGGCATGAGCGGAACGGGTGTGGTGGGCGTGAATCTCGACGGCCCTGTCCGCGATGATGTTTCCGTCACCGGCGTCTACCGCGGGCGCGAGGGGGATTGGCTGCGCCTGGAGCGCGACGGCGGGCGGATGATGTACATTCCCACCGCCCACGTCCTGGCGGTCGAGACGCTGGAATCGCCCGTGACGCGTCCCTGAGGCTGGCAAAGCCGCCGCGGGTGATTACGCTGCTAGCGGTGAGTCAGCCCGTTTCCCATGTACCCCCGCCGGAGCCGACCTGGGCCGGCGGCGCGCGACCGGCGGTCCTGGCCTATTCCTCGCTCCACGGGGTACGGCCGTGGCTGGTGACGGCGATCGGAATCATCAGCATCGTAGTGGCGGGGCTGTCGCTGCTGGGCTCGGCCTGGTCGGGCCTGACGTATCTGCCGTGGGTGATGATGAGCACGACGGCGATGGGTGGGGCCGGGCCGATGGGGATGGCGACGGGTCCGAACACGCCGGCGAACACGCTCACGCCGGCGGAGG
>JBGTBZ010000253.1:0-3887 GCA_041749155.1 Phycisphaerae bacterium | reverse complement strand
CCAGGTCGTTCGCGGCGGCGACCTGCCGCCCACCCAAGTCGTTCCTGATCGGATTCAGCGGCTGGCAGCCGCTGCCACGCTCTCCTGCTCCACCCAGTCGTAGCCGCGCTCCTCGAGTTGGTGAGCAAGCTCCGGCCCGCCGGTCTTGACGATGCGGCCGTCCATCATGACGTGGACGTAATCCGGCTTGAGAAAATCCAGCAGGCGCTGGTAGTGCGTGATCACGAGGATCGAGCGCTCGGGCCCGCGGAGCTTGTTGGCCCCCTCGGCGACGATCTTCAGGGCGTCAATGTCCAGGCCGCTGTCGGTCTCATCCATGATGCAGAATTGCGGGTCACAAACGAGCATCTGGAAGACCTCGTTGCGCTTCTTCTCGCCGCCCGAAAAGCCCTCGTTCACCGCCCGCTGCATGAAGCTGGCGTCCATCTTCAGCGCCGCCATCTTCTCGCGGACCATCTTCAGGAACTCCGCGGCGGAGAGCTCCGGCTTGCCCTGGTGCTTGCGGATCTCGTTGACGGCGGCGCGGAGGAAGTAACTGGTACTGACGCCGGGGATCTCGACGGGGTACTGGAACGCGATGAACATCCCCTCGCGCGCCCGCTCCTCCGTGGAGAGCTCAAGCAGGTCCTGGCCCTTGTACGTAATGGAGCCCCGCGTGACCTCGTAGGTCTCCTTGCCCATGAGCACCTGCGCCAGCGTTGATTTGCCGCTGCCGTTCTTTCCCATGATGGCGTGGACCTCACCCTGGTTCATGACGAGGTTCACGCCCTTGAGGATCTCGCGCCCGGGGACTTGTGCGTGCAGGTCTTTGATTTCGAGAAGTGCCATGGATAATTCGTTCAGAAACCAAAACCAAATGGTGGATGCCGACCAGTTATCGCGACATAGCCCATCCACCCACCGAAGAGCAGAATACTGACGAACAGCGCGGTCTGCTTGAAGTCCCAGTCTGACGCAGTAGTCGCGAGGATGACGGCGCCGATCAGGCTCATGACAGCGAGGAAGCCCGCGCCAAACCGAAAAGGTGTACGCGCCTCGCGGAATGCGCCCGGCGAAGTTGTTTCACCCGACGCTTCCTTCAAGTGACACCTCCAGCAGCGCCTTGGCCTCCACCGCGAATTCCATCGGCAGCTCCGCGAAAACCTCCTTGCAGAAGCCGTTGACGATCATGTTCACCGCGTCGTCCAGCTCGATGCCGCGGCTCTTGCAGTAAAAGAGCTGGTCCTCGCCGATCTTGCTGGTGCTGGCTTCGTGCTCCACCTTGGCGGTCGGGTTGCGCACGTCAATGTAAGGCTCGGTGTGTGCGCCGCAGCGGTCGCCGAGCAGCAGCGAGTCGCACTGCGTGAAGTTTCGCGCGTTCGTCGCCCCCGGCATGATCTGCACCAGCCCGCGGTAGGTGTTGCTGCCCTTCATCGCGCTGATGCCCTTGGAGATGATCGTACTGCGGGTGTTCTTCCCAATGTGGATCATCTTCGTGCCGGTGTCGGCGATCTGCCGCTTGCTGCTCACCGCCACGCTGTAGAACTCCCCCTGGCTGTTATCTCCCTGGAGAATGACGCTCGGATATTTCCACGTGATCGCGCTTCCGGTTTCCACCTGCGTCCAGGAGATCTTCGCGTTGTCGCCGATGCACTTGCCGCGCTTGGTCACGAAGTTGTAGATCCCGCCTTTGCCCTCGTCGTCGCCGGGGTACCAGTTCTGGACGGTGCTGTACTTGATGAACGCGTCCTTGTGCGCCACCAGCTCGACAACGGCGGCGTGGAGTTGGTTTTCGTCGCGCATCGGGGCGGTGCAGCCCTCCAGGTAGCTCACCTCCGCGCCCTCATCCGCGATGATCAGCGTGCGCTCGAACTGCCCGGTGCCTTTGGCGTTGATTCGGAAGTACGTCGAGAGCTCCATCGGGCACTTCACGCCCGGCGGGATGTAGACGAAGCTGCCGTCGGTGAAGACGGCGCTGTTGAGCGTCGCGTAAAAGTTGTCGCGGTAGGGCACGACGCTGCCGAGGTACTTCTTCACCAGCTCCGGGTGCTCCCGCGCCGCCTCGCCGAAGCTCATGAAGATCACGCCCGCCCTCTTCAGCTCCGCCTGGAACGTCGTCTTCACGCTGACCGAGTCGAACACCGCATCCACCGCCACCCGCCGCGGCCCCGTGGCGGCCTGACTGTCGCCGTTGGTCCCATTCGTGCCGTTTGCGCCCGCCTCCGGCTCCTCGATGCCCAGCAATGCCTTCCGCTCGTTGAGCGGGATGCCGAGCTTGTCATAAACCGCCAGGAGCTCCGGGTCGACCTCGTCCAGGCTCTTGTACTTCGCCTTCGGGGCCGAGTAGTACCGGATCCCCTGGTAGTCGATCGGCGGATAGGCCAGCTTGCCCCAGTGGTGCGGCTCCTCCATCTCCAGCCAGGCCCGGTACGCCTTGAGCCGCCACTCCAGCAGCCATTCCGGCTCCTGCTTCTTGGCGGAGATGAAGTGGATAATCTCCTCCGACAGGCCCAGCGGAGCCTCGTCGGCCTCGATGTCGGAGTAGAAGCCCCACTTGTACTCGCGGTCGGCTAGCTGCTGGATTTCCTGGTCAGTGGTTGGCATGTCAGGTGAGACTGAATCGCAGGCCTTATCGTAGGCGCGCGACGCTCGCTCTATGAGGCAAAAGCCGCAGCATTGCAATGCTGCGGCCTTCGGCGCTGTTCATTGCAACGCGGTCGGGATCAGGCCGTAAAGCTGCTTCCGCAGCCGCAGCTGCTCGTCGCGTTCGGGTTCTTGAAGACGAAACCGCTGCCCATCATCTCATCCTTATAGTCGATCTCCGTCCCCGACAGGTACAGCAGGCTCTTGGAGTCGATCAGGATCCTGATCCCCCGGTGCTCCAGCGTCTCGTCGTTCTCCCCGGGCTCCTCCTCCACCAGGTCCAGCGTGTAGGTGAACCCGCTGCACCCCCCGCCTTTCACGCCGACGCGCAGGTATACCTTCCCCGCGTCTAGCTCCTGTTGCTGGATGATCTCCGTGATCGACCTGGCGGCTGCCTCCGACAGGAGAATGTCCGAATCCTCGGCGGGAAGGGTCTGGGGATCAGCGGTGGTCGTGTCACTCATGCGGAGCCTCCGTGGGGGGTAAGACGTCTCCAGGGCCAGCCGCGTGCCCTGTCAGGGGATTATACGCTGCCAGCGCGACCCGGGTTTAGAAGGCGTCGCAGTGCAACGCCGGGACGAAAAGAGAGCGGCTGGCGAGGGAAGCCAGCCGCTCATGTTGGCCGGAACCTGGAGGGACAGATCCGGCCAAGCGGAGGGAATGTTGTGAGGGTGGGCGGTGGGGGGGCTGCTGCTGCTCCCGCGGCCGGTGGCCGGTTTTCGGAGGTGCCGACACCCATGAGGCAGGCACGTTAACCAGAATTCCCAGATTTACCCAAACTCCCACGCTACGTCCTGAGAAGCACTTGTCCGTCCGTAGACCGATGCCCGACATCTCAGTCCGACCCATAGCACCGCGGACGAACTGAGGCCGCTTTCTTCAACGAACGATAGCGTCCACACCAACTTTGAACAGAGCCTAAAAAAGTTTCTGACAGCCCCCTGTTCAGACGAGCAGTTCCGCCACCCACCGGCGTCAATTCTACCGCTCCAGGCGGGTTCGAGCCTTTGTTGCGCGGACGCATCCACACAGTTGGGGAGATCGATGGCCGCAATCGATCCACCGCGACGGCACAATACCCCCATTTATCCACCGCCACTTTCACCAGGTCATGCAGAATGGGCGTGCGTGGACCACAACCATCCCGCGTAGCCTACGCCCGCAGCCCACCTTAGCCAACGCCGCGCCAGAAAGTGATGCAGAATCCGATGCAGCAGGGGGCAGCACCGCGGCGCAGGTGGCCGCGCACCTCGCACGGCTCGTGC
>JBGTBZ010000252.1:0-6694 GCA_041749155.1 Phycisphaerae bacterium | reverse complement strand
GTCGGCGGCCTCGGGGCTCTCGCCGAGCAACCCGGCAATCTCCGCGGGGTCGGTCAGCTGGCAGAGCAGGTTCATCCCGCTGCCGCTGTCGCCTACGACAAGGACGCGACGGCCCGCCCGAATCACAAGGACATGGTGCCGCGGAGTCAGAAGGGTGCGAGAAACGAGCGTCACGCCCCCCGCCGTGGCCTTCTGACGAGCTGAGAACATCCGGCGGCAGGTCCAGCCGAGTGCCACGATCAGCCCCGCGGTTGCGCCAAGCGACAGGATGACGCGGCCAAGGCTCGGCCCCGCGGCAGCAACATCGCTCGCGGCTGATCTCGAGCGGCCGGTCATCAGCGGCTGATCGGCAAATCGATCCATCCGCGGGGCACCCGCGGCACTCGCGGCCAGCGCGAGCAACACCAGAGACGCCGCCAGCAGCGCAGCGGGCAGACGGATTCGGAGCGGATGGGAGGCGAGGGACATGCGACGGCCCTCCTGGCCGTGTGCCGAGTGAGCGACAGCATCCATGCCGTCGTGCATTGACTTTAGCGGGTTCAGCGCCGATCCCCAAGGCGCGGCGCCGCTGAATCCGCCATTTTTCAGCCGGCAAGGCGACGGACGGGTCGACCCAGCACGCAGACCGGCGCCGGCTGCACGCCGGTCAGCGACAACCGCCGCTCGTTGATATCGCGCTCGAGATCCAGCAGTTGCGTCCGCGCTTCCTCGAGGGTCGTCGCAGAGTGAGCCGGCTGTTGAAGGTATCGCAACACCGCTTGTCGCGTCTTCACGGCCACTTCGCCGGCGAGCGTAGCGCCCGGCGTGTACTCGCCCGTGTTCAGCCGCTCCTCGATTGCCTCATAGTCCACCAGCGCGGCAAGCACGCTGCGAATGGCTCGCGCATGAGCGGCATCGACGACTCCGGGAGCCCCGGCGGCGCTGCGCAGCACGTCGATCGGCGGATTGTGCCCCCGCTCGGCAAGGACACGGCTCAGCCAGATGGTGCCATGAGGCGGCGGGAATCGGCCGATGGCGGCCTGGTAGAAGAGCGTCAGGCTTCCGCCGTGGCGTTCGCCGGCGCAGTCAAGCAGCTCCGGCGGCGGAACAACGGCGCAAGCACCGGACGAATCGACCAGCATCAATGCGTCCAGGCCCTCCCAGCGCATCCGTTCGGCGACACGGACCGCGGTCAGGATCGCGCGAACGTGGGCGGCAGGTGGCTCGTCGATGCCGGAAACGACCACGACGCATCGTTTGAGCCCCTCCGGGCCGAGCTCTGCCTCGACAAACTGCCGGGTCTCTCGACCGGATGCCCCGATGACGGCGATGACGCTGGCGTCCGCGCTCGTCCGCCGGCAGATGGCGGCCATGAGCCTTCCGGCGCTTGTCTCAGGCTCCTGGACGATGGCGATCCGCTGCCCACACGAGCATGGAAGCAACCCATCCACGACCCGCACACCGGTGGCGACCTGCCGCGGAATGGCCCGCGAAGGTGCATCCGGTGCTCGGCAGGCGATGGGCCGAAGGCGGGTGACGGGAATCCGACCGCGCCCGTCGATCGGCCGCCCCTGGCCATCGATGACGCGGCCTAGGAGCGACGTGTCGGCGGTCGCCACAGGGATCGTCTGTCGCGCCAGGGGGCCGGTGCGGGGAGTCGCAGGAGACTGTAGCGACGCGCTTGGCATCCTTACCGGTATCGGCTCGCGTGCGGTTCTACCTGCCGTCGGCCGTCGAGACTGAGGCTCCCGTCCCGCTCCAGCCGCTGGACAATGCCCACGACATGTCGCTGGGCACGCTCGACCTCGCTGACGGAAACCGGGCCCATGTACTTCATGTCATCGCGAAGAAGCCTGGCCGCCCGCTCGCTGAGATTGGCGAAAACCCGCGCCTTCAGGCCGTCGGTAGCGGTCTTCAACGACTGGGCGAGCGTTTCCTCATCCACCCGGGCGAGGATGTCCCGAATCGTGGCATCTTCCAGCTGCGCCAGATCCTCGAATGTGAATAGCATGCCGGCTGCTTCGCTCTCCAGCGTGGCTTCCTCCGGTTCTGCGGAGGAAACGAGGCTCATCCGGGCTCGCAGACTCTGCTCCAGCTGCTCTATATCGCCTGGAATTGTCGTGGGCATGGCTGCGATGTGACGCACGACCTCGATCTGGCGCTGCCCGGGCAGCCGCACCAGGACCTCGCTGGCCCGTGCAGAGGGGAGATTGGCCAGCACCAGCCCTATGACCTGCACCGGCTCGTCGCGCAGCAGGTCGGTCAGTCCCTGGGCGTCCAAAGTGTCGAGGAAGTCGAAAGGCGCCGCCCGCGCCAGCTCCGGTGCATCGGTGCCCCGGTTCAGCACCTGCAATGACTCGCGCAGCACCCGCCATCGCACCAATGGCGGAACCTCCCCAATCACAGAGATCTCGCGGCTTATGTCGTCCACCGAATGAGCAGGCAGACGGCGCAGGACCGCCGCGGCCTGGGGCTCATCGAGGGTCAGGAGAAAGACCGCCGCCTTGCGGGCGCCGGATAGCCCTGGCTCGACAGATTCTGCTTCGTATTGGTCCTGGGCCCGGTCCATCAGGCATCTTTCTTTGGCACGGCCATTTTCAGTTCGCTGCCAGCCATCGCTGCACGAGGGAGGCCGCCTCATCAGGGTGTTCCCTGACCAGCGATTGAACCTGGTCCAGCATCTCGCCCGCCTGCCCGGTCAAGGCATCAAGCTGTCCCTCAACCAGCCCAAGCTCCCCGGCGGCCGCGAAGCTTGATCCGCTGTCCAGGAGCGATGGCCCGCTCATCGCCAGGACGCCACCCTTCTTGACCATCGTGGTCGCCAGCAGCACGCTGACGGCCGCCAGCACGCCGATGGCAATTTCGCGGCCGTAATCCCGCAGAAGGGCGCTGATGCCCGCGCCATCCTCGCCGTCGCCGCCGATGGCGGGCTGGCTCACGGGAAACGCAGAATCCGCATCGACGGCGACAAGGATCTGTTCCTCGGTGATGTCGCCCAGCGACATGCGCACGCGCTGGCGAAGCTCGGCCAGTTTCAAAGCCTCGAACTCGCGAAGCTCCGCCGCATCGGGCAGCAGGTCCGTCTGGGCCCTGACCTGCCATTGCTGGATGAGCCAGCTCATCGGCACCGAGATGGCGCAGCCCACGGGAGTCGGGATCGGGACGTGCGAGGCCGAGGCCGGCATAGCCGGCGGCTCCTCGACAATCCAGCGGGGCTCGTTCGGTCGCGCCGAGCCCCCGCTGGCCGGCAGAACGACATCCAGGAGGCTCGCCAGCTCCCCCGAGCTGCCGGAGCCGGTCTCCTCGGAGGCGACGCTGCCCGCCGCGGCCTGCATGTCGACCGCGACGGTCACCGCCAGCCCGGGAATCTGCGGCAAGGCATTGCGAACGACGCCCACGAAGTAATGCTCCGCATCGGCCCGAAGCGTCAGCAGGGGATTGCCTCCGCGGGGCGCTCCAGTATCCATGGGGCGGCCGTCGATCACGACCGTCACGTTTTCTGGCTTAAGACCCGAGACCGACGAGGCGGCCAGTTGCCTCGCCGCGTCGGCAATCTGGCGAAGGTCAGGCGTCCCGATCGTGGATAGATCCACCGCGGCGGAGGGCAGCAGCGATTCGCCGATCTGGCGGCGATAAACGCGGTTCAATGTCACCGAGGCGGACCGCACGCCGTTCCAGCCGGCCATCCGGGTCCCCAGCCGCCGCTCCAGGGCGTTCTGCTCCATCAGTTCCGTGCGTTGCCGGGTAGCGAAGATGTCCAGCCCGCTGAAGCTCTCGGACAGGTCATCGCTTTGCACATACAGCCGCTCGCGCGCCAGCAGCCCCAGCGCCGCGGGCCGCTGGTCTGCCGAGACGTAGAGGTGGGTCCCCATGACCTGCGTCTCGATTCCCTCGGCGGTCAGCAGTTCCCGGATCTCTCGCGACTGCCTGTCGGTCAGCGGCTGGTCGAAGAGCGCCACCGTGTCGTCCATCGTCGCTCGGTGGACCCACCAGACAACCGTGCCGAGCATGATGGCGACGAGAACTGCCGTCAGCGCCTTCTGGCCGAGCGACAGCCCGGCCAGGTGCTGCTGAAGATGATCGACCTGCTGCTTGATGCGTTCCATCGACTCCGGCCCTCCCTGGCCTCAACGCGATTCAGCGTGCGCGGGCGATCCCCAGCAGCCAAAGCGCCGCCGCGGCGCAAGGGGCTGGGGAATGACGGAGGACCTGACCGCGAGGCACATGCATGCCGCGCGGCGCAATGGCGAGAGACTTAGGTCGATCGGGCTTTTCACCAGGTCATCCATGACGGTTGAGGCCCAGAACTGCGGATTGAATCGACGGGCGGCCCAACTGCGACGGGCCGCGCGGTCTCGTGCCGGCCGGTCCTCCTGACCACGCCAGCGACGCTGAAGGTACCACCAGGGTCCGGTAATGCAACCCGGCGCTGGTCGAGACGCTTTGTTCACAAAGCGTCCACCACCTCTGAAAAGCAGGCAGCCGCCCGATCTGGCCGGCTGCGAGTGCGATCCTTGAAGGTGCGTGCCTCAGGCGTAGGGCAACTCCGCCAACTGCCCCTCCTCGCGCCACTTCTTCAGCTTGATGCCGAGTGTCCGGATGCCGATGCCCAATGCGGTTGCCGTCTTCGCCCGGTGACCCTCGAACTTCGCGAGGGTATCCAGAATGACCCGCTTCTCGACCTCTGCCAGTGGAAGCCGGTCTAGAGGATCGCCGCCGGCTGGTGTACGGGGTACGAGGCCCTGGCTCTCACCCAGAACGCCGAGCATCGTCGTGGCCCGCAGGATGCCCTCGTCAACTTCCAGGAGCACGGCACGCTCCACCACACCCAGCAGCTCCCGCACGTTGCCAGGCCAGGCGTACTTCTGAAGGTGCCTGACCGCCTCAACCTCCACGTGCCGGAACGGCTCCCCGGACCGCTGGGCGATCCTGTGCAGGAAGTGCCGCACAAGCTCAGGGATGTCCTCCCGCCGCTCTCGCAACGGAGGCAGGATGATAGTTGTGGCTGCCAGGGCATCCCCCGCCTTCGCAAATGGCCCACAAGTCGCGATCAGGCGGGCCTCGGCGCGCCGCAGCACGCGACTACCCCGCCGCTTGAAGGCCTGGTCCCGGACGGCTCGCAGAAGCCCTGTCAGTGCCGCCTGCTCGGCCTGGTCCACGTCCTCCAGCACGACGATGCCCCGCTCCGCGAGCTCGATGGCGCCCAGGCGCAGCAATCCCTCCGTCCCCTCCTCGCCGAACAGCACCGCTTCGAACAGGCCATCCCGTCCGCGGCAGTTGACGGTAAGCCGTGGCGCCTGGCTGCGATCGCTGGCTGCATGGATCAGCCCCGCCACGCTGGACTTTCCGGTGCCGAGCTCGCCGCGGATCAGGACCGGCCCATTGCCCGCCGCCGCCCGGTCGATCTGGGCCCGTACGTGCCGCATGCCGGAACTGTTGCCGACAAGTTGCCGCGGCGGCTCGCAGAGGCCACAGGCGTGGCGCAGCGCCTGAACCTCGACCTGCTGGCGGGCGTGCTCAAGTGCTCGCGACACGAGCAGCACCAGCTCATCCTTCTCGAAAGGCTTCTGGATGCAGTCGTAAGCCCCCCGCCGTACTGCTTCGAGGCCGGCGCGAAGCTGGGCATAGGCCGCCATGACCACGACCGTCAGCTCCGGACGCCGGCGCCCGGTTTCCAGCAGCATTTCCGGGTGCCGGCCCCGCGCCGAACGGACATCCACCAGCAGCAGGTCAAATTGCTCGGTCGCGAGTCTCGCGAAGGCGGCGGTGGCGTCACCCGTGGCGACGACATCATGCTCCGCGCGAACGAGCGTCCGCGCAATGCTGTCGCGCAGCAGCGGATCCTCATCCAGCAGCAGCACGCGTCCCGGCCGGCGCCTTGAAGCAAGGCGAGCCGGTACTGCCGGCCCGGGAACCTCATGAACCGCTTTGATGTGGGTGCCTTCAGCCATCCGTGGCTCCTGTGTGAGGGGCTGTGTCGGTCAGTCTGTTGCGGGCCGGGCCTCGCGCTCCTGCAGGAGCCACTGCCCCCAGTAGTCCGGGGACAGCGGCAGCCGGCCGTCGGACAGCGCTTCGGGTGGAAGCCGCTTAAGCAGCCAGCGGGCACGGTCCGTGGCCGCCCGCGCCTCCGCATGCCGTCCCAATGCCGTGCAGGCACTGGCAATCTGGATGTAGGCCGCCAGCGCCGACGGATCGTCCTTGTACCGCTGCGCGGTGGCGGTGTAGCTGGCGATCGCTTGCTCGTACTGGCCGAGGTCGAAGAGGCAGTCGGCCCGGTAGAACCACGCCAGCCGCTCGTACGTCTGATCCAGCGGCGTGCGGGGGGGTGCGTCCCCGTAGGCCTCGATGGCAGCCTCGAAGAAGCCGGCGGCCCTTTCCAGGCCCTGGCGAATCTGCGTGGCTTCCGGTCCGTCGAGGGCGCCGGCCGAGGCCAACTGGGCATCCGGCTCCTGCGGCCTGAGTGGATCGGGCGGCCGGGTGGCTTCCCGAAGCAATGCCACCGCCTCTTTTCGAAGGCAGTCCGCCTTCAGAAAGGCGACCGGGCCAACTTCCATCGGCCCGCCAGACTCCTCCAGCGCGTTAAGGCGCGCCAGAGCCTCTGCATAACGCCCCGTGCGGTAGTAAAGATGGCCAAGCTCCCAGAGCGCTTCCGCGCGGATCGCTTCCGTACCAGCCGTCGCGACGTCCGCCACGCTGCGCAGCACCTGCTCGGCCT
>JBGTBZ010000251.1:0-6116 GCA_041749155.1 Phycisphaerae bacterium | reverse complement strand
GCCCGGAGGCCAGCAGCTACTGGTACGCCATCGGCCGCGACGCCGACCTGGAACGCTCCCTCACCGACCGCATCGCCGGCCGCGCACCGGGCCGGCGCATCGACCTGTAGCTCGTTCCCTCGTCCTAGCTGCTTCAGTGCGGCTTCTCCCGGTGCCACGGCTTCACCCGCAGGGGAAGCCGTGCCGAGAGCGCGACCTGGGGCGCACAGTGCCGCGGCTCTGTCGGAAGCGAGATGTGCCACGTGGCACATTTCGCCCCGAGCCGCGGCACTGCGTGCCGCAGGGTTGAGTCCCACGACATATCGACCGCCGTGAGTGTGCCACGTGGCACACACCAGATGGCGGTGCGCGCTTTTGCACACCCTCGGCTCTATCGGACCGGCAAATCGGCGTTTCAACACCCGCCAGGGCCGATCGTGAAGAAATTCACAGCTCATTTGGCGGTGCGCTTTTGGAGCCATTTTCGCGCACCACCCATCCACCGCCGTTTGCGCATCCCCGCCCCCTCAACTCGCCGCCCCAAAACGCCACCCTCCAACCGACACAAACCGACCCCCAACCGACATCTACCGACACCGACCCGCCACCGTTATGATGCCAACGGCTCTTTGACAACCCGCAAGAACGGCTCGGATGCCCTGCTCTTCCGCCAGGGCTACGACCTGAAGAACCGCCTGGTCGGGGCGGACGCCGACGGCGATTCGGACGCCGACCTGCGCCTGGCCTACGACTACCAGGAAGGCCGCGTCGCCCGCCACACGCTCGATGGCTCGGGGGCGGTCACCGCCAGCGAGCACTACCTGCTGGACCGGATGAACCCCACCCCCACCACCGGCTACGAGCAGGTGCTCGAGCAGGCGGCGGGGCTGGATGGCTCGCCGGCGCGCTCGTTCGTGCTGGGGCTGAGCCTGATCCTCCAGGCGGATGGCACCACCCTCCGCAGCTTCCTGTTTGACGGCCACGGCACCGGCCGCGGGCTGGTGGACGCCACGGGGCGCCTCGCCTCAGGGCAGGTCCTGGCCTACGACGCCTTCGGCGTGCGGACCGACGCCCACTCGGCGGTGCTGACACCGATCCAGTACACGGGGCAGTGGTTCGACGAAGTGCTGGGGCAGGGGTATCACCGGCATCGGTGGCTGAGTCATGCGACGGGAACATGGAATGCCGCTGACTCATTTGAGGGACTTCCTTCCTCACCACTGTCGCTGCACAAGCGTGGATACGCGGAGGTGAATCCAGTTGCGAACCACGACCCCAGCGGCAGGATTTCACTAACGCAGCTCCTGGTCGGGATCGGGATCACATCAGTACTCGGTGGGATACTGATCGGAACCGTCAATAAGCTGGTTTACGGTGGTGACTTCACACCGGATGCAGCACTTCACGGGTTTACGGTGAACGTGGACTCCAGCGTCGTCGCGCGCGGCGCAGGGGCTGTAGCAGACTTCGTCGCCAATAACTTGCCGGCTGCTACTGGACCGTTCCTCGGTACTCTCCAACTCCTCACTGCAATTGGATCCGGGCCTCTCGCGAGCAAGATCGCCAATGCTCTGACGTCAGTTACATCGACCTTCGGAGCTGTCGACCTGCTTCTCGGGCTAGAGTTGGTCACCACACGCACCGACCGGAAGATGGGCCTATTTCTGAACGTCGGCGTTGCCCTCTCAGCGGGGGCGACTCGGGTCGGCACAGACATCGGCATGTCGCTCTACACCGGAGTAGTGTGGGGTGTTCCCGCGTGGGACGATTATGAGGGAGCTATGACGGTGGTCGGAGGAGGCGCCGGTCTGGTCGGATTTGGCATGAGCGTCAACTATTTCTTTAGTTCGGCCAATCCGAGTCAACATGGTATGTCGACGTCCGTCGAACTGGGGAATGGCCCAGGATTCTTCGCCGAGGGATCGAAGACTCGCTCATTCGCACTTATGGAGGTGAGCTCTGATCCTGATGTCGTTAGGGGGGCTCTCCTGGCGAGTTGGCCACCGCCGCTCAATGTCTTTATGGCGCTTTCGATGTAAGGTTGGCAAGAGGATGCGCTCTATGTTCGCTCGTATTCGATCTCTGCTGCGTGATTTGGTGATCGTTGGAAGCTCTTCGGCTATGACCGTGCTTGCGTTGATTGCCCTTGCAAGCCCGGTGATCGTAGTCGCAATGGTGTTGTTAACTGGCTATTTCGGCGGCGTGGCGCCTCTTCGGGAGCCACCGCCATGCGAGCAATACATGCTCAGGTCGGGCGGTACGGAAACGGAAGTCAGCCCGTCGATTTACGCCGTGATATACATAATGCAGATTGCTGCGATCATCGCCATATTGGATGCGATCGTTGTGGTAGCGTTGGCTGCTTTACTGCGACGCCGCAGGCGGCATGCATTCGCTGGAGGACGGGAGTAAGGAGTGCCGCGCTGTGTCAAGTAGGACGCGGACGGCGTCGCCGACCCCGCATCGTATGACAACCTCTACCGGCTGACGAAGGAGACGGTCATCGACGTGCTGGCGGGCGCGACCAAGGCGTTCGAGCAGAGCTACACCTTCGACCTCGTCGGCAACCGCCTGCGGAAGATCATCGCCCAGGTCAGCACCCACAGCCTCCCCTCCGGCTGGTCCGCCGGGACGGTCAAGAGCGACTACAACGCCCGCGACCAGCTCCTGAGCACGGTCGCCGGCGCCGCCACCACGAAGGTCGGCTACGATGCCAACGGCTCTTTGACAACCCGACACGACGGCTCCGATCAGCCGCTCTTCCGCCAGGGCTACGACCTGAAGAACCGCCTGGTGGAGGCGGACGCCGACGGCGATGCGGACGCCGACCTGCGCCTGGCCTACGACCACCAGGAAGGCCGCGTCGCCCGCCACACGCTCGACGGCTCGGGAGCGGTCACCGCCAGCGAGCACTACCTGCTGGACCGGATGAACCCCACCGGCTACGTCAACTCTCCCCCGCCAACCCGACTTCCCGCACCTCCTCCAGGATTCCGTGCTCCGCCGCCAGCTTGTGGAACAGGCGAATCGCTTCGAGCTGGCGGGGGCCGATCTCGTATTGCAGGTGGCTGCGCAGGTACTGGATGGCCAGGCCCGCGGGCCAGCCCCGGGGGATGGCGTATTTCCTGACGATCTGCTCGATCTGCCCCATCCCCCGCTCCCGTGCCGCCGCCAGGCGGGCGGGGAGGTCGCCCAGATCGACGCCCTGCCGGGCGCACCAGACGGCGAAGACGAACGGCAGGCCGGTCATGGCCTTCCATGCGGCGCCCAGGTCAAGCTGGTGCTCGAAGCCCGCCGGCTCCTCGCAGACGACCTTGTCACCGATGAGCAGGCGTGCCTCGCCCGGCGCCTCCGATGCGGCGTAAAGGTCGATCAGATGGGGCTTTACGCCAAACCGCCGCTCCAGGACGATGCGCGCCAGGGCGACGCTGGTGTGGCTGTCAGGGTCGCAGGCCAGCGTCGTAATTTTCTCCAGCGGCGTCTGGCTGAACAGCCGCACCGTCAGCGTCGGCCCGTCGCACCCGATCCCCCCCGCCGGCACGATCACCAGCCCGGGTTCGCGCTGAAGATCGATGACCGGCAGCAGCGCCACGTCCGCCGCCCCGCTGCGGAGGCGCTCCAGCAGGCGGCTGGGCACATCCAGGGCCAGCTCGATGCCGTTGTCGGCGTCCAGGCCCGCGATCAGGGGCCGGGCGTTCACGAAACCCACGCTGGCGACGCGGATCGCCGCGCCCCTGCTTCCTGTGGCTGTCTCTGCTGCCCGTGAGATGCCCGCGACCGATCCTTGCATGGCCGATTCTATCGACCAGCTTTCGCGGACTTTCGGAAGGGCTGAAAGCGCCACCACTCCTCTGGCTTACCCGGCACGTGCCGCCGAGCCTTCGCCCCGAAGCTCGGCGACCATGACCCGCCAGGCCTTGGGTGTCAGGCCGGTCGCCTGACGGAACCTGCTGGTAAAGTGCGACTGGTGCGAGAAACCCGAGGATTTTGCGATCTCCTGGAGCTCCAGCTCTCCCGAGGCCAGTTGCCGCTTGGCATGGGCGATCTGGCAGTCGTAAAGGAAGTGCTTGGGCGTCGTCCCCAGGAGCTCCGAGAAGCGCCTGTGAAAGTGGAACGGCGACAGCCCGACGGAGCCCGCCACCTCACTCAGATTAATGCCGCTCGAGAAGTTCTCGTGCATGTACGTGATCGCGGGGATCAGGCGCGACAGCTCAACATCCGCCTCGATGTCCGTCTGGCGCAGCAGCGACCAGGCGTCGCACTCCGGCGGCAGGCTCACGATCGCCACCGGACCGCCCCTCCCGCCGGTCACCGCCGGGAAGAACTCATAGAGCACCGTGCGGAAGATCCATCGGTCGCCGGTCTCATCCGGGGCGTTGATCGTGCCCCCCTTGGTCAGCGGGATCGCCGTCAGCGCGCCATCTCCGTCGCCGTCTCGGGCGGCGGTGTCCCTGTCCTGGCGCCCCTTGCCCCGGCGTGGCGGGGGAGCGAAGAGGCCGGCAAACTTCTCAAGCTTCTGATCCGCCTCCCCGAGCACGTTTGACCGCAGCACGGGACTCATCGCCGCCTGCTCACGCGGGAAAAGGACCTGTCCGCCGGGCCCCACGACAAGCTGCCGGCACGGAAGCTCATGCACCAGCGGGTGAGAAGCCTGGCCATCCCCTCGCCGACGCTGGCGCAGTCTGTCTGACGCCTCGTCCAGCGCGGCGGCGGCGTCCGCGGCGGTTTGCTGCTCGGCCGAGCTGAAGTCAGCCTCTCCCGCCTTCCTGAAGAGCTGCAGCACGCCCGGATATCCCTCCAGAAGGGGCTGGCGCAGCGGCGTGACCATGTACCGCGTGTAGCGTGCCTCGTCCATAGCGGCGCGGCGGAAGCGCGAGGCGATCCTCGCAGTGGGGCCGGCGCCTTCCTGGGTAATTTGCGTCAGGGTCAGGCTTCGATCCAAAAGCAGCGCTTGCCACGCCACGATGTCCAGCAGATGGTGCTCGCGGCTGTAGGAGCGCACCCAGCCCGGATCCGGCTGCCGAGGCTGCACAACCTGCAATCCGCCGCGGGGGAGCGTCGTGCTGATCAGTGCCTGATCGAACGGAATGGCGCGGCGAAGAGCGTCGAAGGTCGGTCCGAAGCCGATTGCGTCGCCACCATCGACAAGCTCGACAAGGTCGGTGTTATTCATGACGGGAATCGGGAAACCGCGTCGGTCGCCGGGTGATGGCGGTCCCGGCGTCTGTGAGCTATCCAGGCGGCCCCTCTACGTCGGAGCGCCTGCCCGTTTCCTGTCCTCATGGCACGCCGACACATGGGCGTTGGCCGATGACTCTGAGCAAGTTTGATACCGCGCAAGGCGGGGAAAACGCGTTGATTTCCGGCATCATCCGCCTGCCGCGGTCCGCCCGGATGTTGCCCGTGGGCAACAGACCACTAAACCGCCCCAGCGTTAGAAGGGAACCCGAACTGGGTCAGGATCCGCTGTTTTGAGGCGCAAATGAGGTCGCCGGCCAAAAATTGACGCCACGGCAGCCCATGGCACGCCGGTTGATCCATGCGCTGCGTGTTCCGTTCCACCGCCGATCTCTGGGGTCGCTTCCTGACAGAGGCCCAGGCCGAATTGGCTGTGCCTCACCGCAGCAAGAAGCTCCGGATCGCCCTGCTGACGGCCGCGGTTTTTGCGGCGTTGTGCTAGCGGCTGGGGTCGTCCGGCTCGGGGGCGGCCTGGCGGGCCTGCGGACTGATTCCAAACACCTGTAGCTGGTGGCTGACGGGCTCAAAGCCGAGCTCGCGGCAGATCTCATCGCACAGCTCGCGCACGCGCTCGCTGTTGAACTCCACGACCCGCCCGGTATCAACGCAAACCAGGTAATCGCTGGCGGCGCGGCCCGCGATCACCTCGTAGTAGGTCTGCGTGCTGTCGAAGAAGACCTGCTTGAGAATCCCCGCCAGGTGAAGGTGCGACAGCGTGCGGTAGATCGTCGCCCGGCTGCCGCGATGGCCCTGGGCCTTCAGGTTCGCAGCGACACGCTCGGCGTCGAACAACCCCGCCTCCGCCAGCACGGCATCGAGCACCATCGCCCGCTCAGGCGTGAACTTCAGCCCCTTGCCACGCAGGTAACGCCGGAAAATCGAGCAGACCGGCGCGAACG
>JBGTBZ010000250.1:0-9698 GCA_041749155.1 Phycisphaerae bacterium | reverse complement strand
AGCGGCTGCACGCCTTGCTGCACAAGATCCGGGTTGAGCGTCACGGTCCACTGGCCCGTCAAAGCCTCCGCCGCGTCGCGGGGGGCGGCGGGGCGGGCGGGTGAGCGGTTTCCGCTGCGGCAGCCGGACATCAGGACGCCGGCGACTGCCAGAATGGTCAGGAGGCAGGCAAATCGCGCGAATGCGCGGCCAGAAGAGGACATGGTCATCATGGCCAGCAGATTAACCGCCATGGCCGCAAGTGGGAAATCCCCCACCCCCGTGCCACCAACCCAATGGCCTCACGATGCCACACGCAGCAACTGGACGCTGAAGAGCCGCTCGTCATCGACCCAGACGGTCTCGACCGCCATCCCGCCGCGTCTCGCGAGGGCCGCGAACCCCTCCGGGGTGTACTTGTAGCTATTTTCCGTGTGGATCCCCTCCCCCAGGTCAAATACGAAACGTCTTCCCGCAACATGCACCACCTGCCGCCCCGCTGCGAGCAGGTGCATCTCGATCCGGCCGAGCAACGGGTTGTAGAACGCATAATGGTCCCAGCGGGAAACGTCGAAGTCCGCCTCCAGTTCCCGGTTCATCCGATGCAGAATGTTGCGGTTGAAGGCGGCGGTGACACCCTGGGCGTCGTTATATGCGGCATGCAGGCGGTTCGGCTCCTTCTTGAGGTCCACCCCGATCAGCAGCCTGCCGCCCCGCCCTAGCGTCGTCGCGAAGCGTGACAGGAACTGCTCCGCTTCCTCTGGAACGAAATTGCCGATCGTCCCGCCGGGAAAGAACCCTATCCGGTTGGCGCCCTCCAGTTCGGCCGGCAGGGCCACCGGCTGCGTGTAGTCGGCCACGACCGGCGCGACCACAAGCTCCGGAAACTCCACCATCAACCGGCGGGCGGCGCTGACTAGCGACCAGCGGCTTATATCGATCGGTATGTATCGCCGAACCTCCAACGCCTCGAGCAGCAGCCGCGTCTTGACGCTGCTGCCGGAGCCGTACTCAATCAAGTCTGCCCCGGGACCCAATCGCCGTGCGATCTCCGTGGCGTGGCGCTGCAGCAGGCCGATCTCGGTTCGGGTTTGGTAGTACTCTGGCTGGGCCGTGATTCTCTCAAAAAGCCGTGATCCTGACTCATCGTAGAAAAGCTTGCTGGGGAGGCTGCGCGGCCGTCCCGCCAGGCCCGCCAGAACCTCGGCGCGGATGTCCCCCATATCCGGCTGGAGGTCCACCAGCGGCACAACTGGCCGCGTCACTTCGAGAATGTCGGCGGGGCGGTACATTTTGTCGGCTAGGCGTCGCGGGCAAGGCGAAGGCCGCTGAACTGCCAACGCGCCTCCGGCGGGAAAAAATTCCTGTAAGTCGCCCGGATGTGCGAACGAGGCGTCACGCAGCTTCCGCCGCGCAAAACGAACTGATTGCACATGAACTTGCCGTTGTATTCCCCAAGCGACCCTGCGGGCGGCTTGAAGCCGGGGTAGGGCGTGTACTGGCTGGCAGTCCATTGCCAGAGGCTGCCGAACAGGCTGGTCGGCTGGACGCTTGGATGAAAGAACCCATCCTCCAAAAAGCTGCCCCCGGCAGGATCGCAACCTTGTTCCCGGCAGGCGACTTCCCATTCGAACTCCGTCGGCAGCCGGCACCCTCTCCAGCGGGCGAAGGCATCCGCTTCGTAGTAACTCAGATGGCACACCGGTTCATCCGGGTTCAACTCCCGCAGGCCCGAAAGCGTGAACTCGAACCAACCAGGCCGTTCCCTGTGCCAGTAATACGGCTGGCTCCAGCCCTTCGGATCCCCCGCCACCGCGGAGGCGCCGGCGCTGAGCCAGAGAGGAACGTTCTCATATCCACCGTCCTCCATGAACTCCAGGAACTCCCCGTTCGTGACGAGCCAGTCAGCGATCTCGAAGCTGCGCAGGTAGACCTTGTGCCGTGGGCCCTCGTTGTCGTAGGCGAAGACGCCGCCGGCATGACCGACCTCGCGCAGGCCCTCCTCGAAGCGCAGGAAGCGAGGCTGACCTCGACCAGTGTTTGTACTGCCCGCCGCCGGCGGCGCCTCCTGGTACGCCGGGTAGAGGGGGTTGGAGGCGAAGACGTGCTTGATGTCCGTGAGCATCAACTCCTGGTGCTGTTGCTCGTGATTCAGCCCGATCTCCAGCAGCGGCACCATGTCGGCGAAGGCGGATTCGCCCGTATCCGCGATCAGCCGCTCGACATGCTTATCCACGTGGGCGCGGTAAGCGACGACCTCCTCCACGGTCGGTCGGCTTAGCGTCCCCCTTTTGTTTCTGCAGTGGCGGTCGCCGACACTGACGTAGTAACTGTTGAAGATGTACGCAAACTGCGGGTGAAACGGCCGGTAGTTCGCCTCGGCCGCGGGGCCGTCCACGAGCAGGAACTGCTCGAAGAACCAACTGGTGTGTCCCAGGTGCCACTTGGTGGGTGAGACATCGGGCATCGTCTGCAGGACAAAGTCCTCGGTCCGTAAGGGTTCTGTGATCCGGCGCGTCATCTCGCGGACCTCCCGATAGCGCTCGATCCAAAGCGATCGGTCGCCCGCCCATGTTGCAGCGGGTTTGTCGGCCGCCAAGACGCGCGGCGGGGGTGGCGTGGTGGCTGCGCTCATAATGCTAAACCTCCGCCGCGGCTGGACTAGCGCTCCGCGTCCCGAATCAGATCCACATCCTTGGTCCGCGGGGCGTCGATGGCGGGCTTGTCATCGTCAGCCGCATCCGCCAGAGCACTCTGGGCAGAAAGCACGATGCGGTCACGGGTCATTTCGTACTCATCCTGCGATATCTTCCCCTCTGCACGTAGTCGCCGAAGATCGCCCAGTGTGAAACCAGCCTGCCCCACCGCGTCGGCAGTTCGGGGAGACCCGACAAATTGTCGCCTGAACCAGAACGCCAGCAGCATGAAGACCACCGCCGAAACGATCAAAAGCAGCACCCACATCAGCACACGCCGCAGTGCGACGCTGCTATCTTGCGAATTGCGCGCCACATCCGTCGCCGCCGCGGCCGCCAGCGATGCCAGCGAGTAGCCCATATGTTGATCCTAACGCCTTGGGTGCTCTCGGAGCAGCCTTGAAGTTGCAGATTCCTGCTGCTAGCGGCCACCCAGCAGATCCGCCAGGGCATTCGCCATGTCCGGGTGGCGGAATGTGTACCCCGCTTCGCAGAGACGTGACGGAATCGCCCGTTCCGAGCCCAGCGCGGGCTGGACTGGCAAGCTCAGAAGCTTGCCGCCGAGCCTGACGAGCCACTCCGGCGCTGGCGGGGCTGGCGGACGACCGATTCTTCGGCGCAGCAGTGCCATCATTGTCGCATTGGTGACCGGCTCGGGAGAGGTGGCGTTGTAGGTCTCGACCATCTCCGGCGATTCCAGGGCCCGGCGGCTGATGTCAACCGCGTCCGCGATGTGCAGCCAAGGCACCCATTGCCGTCCGCTACCGAGACGGCCGCCAGCGAACAGCCGCGTCACTCGGGCCAGCAACGGCAACGCCCCGCCGTCGGCAGAAAGCACTACGCCAAAACGAAGGATCACGCGCCGAACGCTGGCGGGCGACGGGGCAGTGTTCACTGCCGCCTCCCAGGCTCGGCACACGTCCGCCAGGAAGTCTGACCCGGCCGGGGCGGGTTCGGCGTTATCCACGAGGATTTCATCTCCCCGGGGGCCGAAGATGCCAACCGCTCCCGCATTAACCCAGACCGGAGGCGGGTTGCTAGAGCTCTCCAGCGCCCGCCCGATGACGGAAGCGCTGTCCACGCGGGAGGAAAGGATCTGGCGCCTTGCCTCCGACGTCCAGCGGGTGCTGACGTTCCGCCCGGTGAAGTTGATCAGTCCGGCGGACCCCTCCAGTTCGTCGACCCAGCCGCCGAGCCGCCGCCCATCCCAGGCAATCGCCCGCCCTGGCCCCCTGTAGCCCTCTGCAGAACGGGTCAGCACAACGACGTCCGCCCCGGCGTCAGCAAGTGGTCTGGCCAAAGCCCGGCCGATCAGGCCGCTGCCCCCGGCGAGAATGTAGCGCTGTCCGGTCACGGCAGAGCATAGCTGCCGGCCTAACTGGCGCATGAAACAACAGAGCCGACACGGTTTTGAAGCCGGTCGGCTCTTTGCTTCCCACGTCCTCAAGCCAGGCCGCCTCGGATCTGCCTCCGAGCAGCCATACGCCGCCGACAAACGCGCGGTTCGTTCAGCGGGTTCGGGCGACGGTAAATTCCGCAAGGGCCCGCAAACCCGCACCTGCCGCTCCCAGGGGTGCCAGTGACCCTATCGCAATGTCAGCCTGTGCTCTGGCCGCTTCGCGGGCCCCGGCCTCGCCGAGCAACGCCGGATAGGTAGTCTTACCGGCGGCGGCATCTTTCTGGGTGGCCTTGCCGGCAGTTTGCTCGGTCGCGGTAACGTCCAGCAGGTCGTCGGCGATCTGGAAAGCCAGGCCGAGGCTCTGGCCATAGCCCGTAAATGCCGCCAAGTGGGACTCGTTCGCGCCCGCGACAATGGCCCCCATGCGGCAGGCCGCGGTGATCAGGGCGCCCGTCTTCCGCCCGTGCACATTGCCCAGATGCTCAAGCGGTGGGGCCTTGCCCTCCGCCGCCATGTCGAGGACCTGCCCGCCGATCATGCCCACAGGTCCGGCGGCTCGAGCAAGCTCCCGCACGAGCCGGGCCACCACTGGCTGCTGCCCGTACTCGGTGGCGAGCAGTTCAAACGCCAGGGCGATCATGGCGTCCCCTGCCAAAATGGCCATCGCCTCGCCGAAGACCTTGTGATTCGTCGCACGCCCGCGGCGAAGGTCGTCATCGTCCATCGCCGGAAGATCGTCATGCACGAGGCTGAAGGTGTGCACCAACTCGATCGCCGCCGCAGCCGGCAGGGGCGAGGCCAGCGGCGAACCGTGTGCAACCGCCAGGTGACACTCCAGGACAAGTGCCGGCCGCAGGCGCTTGCCGCCGGCAAAGAGGGAATACTCGATCGCCTCGATGAGCCGTGGAGGCGCGTCGGCGAAGGCGGCAACAGCGGGCAGCCGCCCGCGCAGATAGCGCTCTACCGCCTGGGCGTGCTTCTGAAGGAGCGTCGCGGCGTCGGGGGTCATTCGCTTGCGGGGTTGGAAGCAGGCTCTGCGACCAGCCGGCCGTCGCGGGACCGTGTGAGCTGCTCAATCTGCTTCTCGGCGGTATCGAGGCGGTTCTGGCAATGCGTGATCAGGAAGCTGCCGCGCTCGTAGAGACGCAGGGACTCGTCGAGCGAGACCTGTCCCGACTCCATGCGGCGGACAATTTCCTCGAGCTCGCCGAGGGCCGCCTCGAAGCTCTGGGGCCGCTCCTGGCTGGCTGGTGAGTCCTTCTGCGTCATTTTTCCCATGATCCAAAGCATAGCGCCGCGGCACGAGGATTGATGTGCAAGGCTCACAGGGCAGAGGTCGACTCGAGCCGGGTTATCGGCAGGGGCGGGCGTGGTTCGGTCATAGCTTCAGTCCCTCCCCCTGCTATAAGATGAGGCTCCGCGCCGGGGCTCGGCGGCGGTGCGGGTGGCCGCACGCGGGGTCGATAACCAGCTGCGGGACGTTGCTGACAAAGCCTTTGCCATGGATGGGCCGATGTCGCAGGAGGCGGCGCTGACGCCGCGGACGCCCATGGTGGCGGTGCCGACAGGGTTTGTGGCCCGCCGGGTTGTGTAGCAGTTCAAGAGGTTTCGTAGAAGGTGCTTGTCTATGGCTAACTCCAACCGCCCCGGTAACGGCAGTTCCGGCTCCAACGGCAACGATGCCAATGAAGCTGGTCATACCCCCGGTGGTGGGGGAGGTGGAGGCGGGTTCCGCGGGCGCCGCGTCACCACGTGCAGCTTCTGCGGCAAGAGCAGCCGTGACGTCGGCCCGATGGTCGAAGGCCCCAGCGATGTCTACATCTGCGCCAACTGCGTCGATCTGGCACACAACATCATTCGTCAGGAGAAGCGCAAGCTTGCGACCCAGCGGCCGCTGTTCGACCGCATCCCCACGCCGCGGCAGATCAAGGAGCACCTGGATCAGTTCGTGGTCGGCCAGACGACACCCAAGCGCAGCCTGAGCGTTGCGGTTCACAACCACTACAAGCGACTGAGCGCGATCCAGTCGGACGAAGCCGCCAAGGATGCCGCAGAGGCGACCGGGAACGCCGGCAAGGGCGAGGAATCCAAGAACATCGAGCTCGACAAGAGCAACGTGCTGCTGATCGGCTCCACGGGCAGCGGCAAGACGCTGATGGCCCGCACCTTAGCGCGCGTACTGAACGTGCCGTTCGCAATCGGCGACGCCACCACGCTGACGGAAGCCGGCTACGTGGGCGAGGACGTCGAGAACATCCTGCTTCGCCTGCTCCAGGCCGCGGACTACGACCTGGAGGCGGCGCAGCGCGGGATCATTTACATCGACGAGATTGATAAAATCGGTAAGACGCAGGCGAATGTCAGCATCACGCGCGACGTCTCTGGCGAGGGCGTGCAGCAGGCCCTGCTGAAGATGCTCGAAGGCACGGTCGCCAATATCCCCCCGCAGGGCGGGCGCAAGCACCCCGAGCAGCAGTACATCCAGATGGACACCTCGCAGATTCTCTTTATCTGCGGCGGAAGCTTCGTCGGGCTGGAGGAGATCATCCGCCGGCGCATCGGCAAGCGGAAAATCGGATTCACCAACGAGGGCACCGGCATCGAAACAACTGCCGAGCGGGGGCGTGTGCTTTCGCAGGTTCAGCCGGAAGACCTGGTGGAGTTCGGGATGATCCCCGAGTTCGTCGGGCGTCTCCCGGTCGTGGCGACGCTCGAGCCGCTGGACGTGGACTCGCTGGTGAACATCCTGACCGAACCCCGCAACGCCATCTGCAAGCAGTATCAGCGCTTCTTCGAAATGGAAGGCAGCACGCTGGAGTTCACTCCTCCGGCCCTGCGCCTCATTGCGGAGCGCGCCCTGAAGCGCGAGACAGGCGCCCGGGCCCTTCGCGCAGTTTGCGAAGAGGTGATGCTCAACATCATGTTCGATCTGCCCGAGGCGCAGCCGGGGCACTATGTTGTCGATGAGTCAGTCGTCGAAGGCCGTGCCGCCGTCTTCGGGGCGGCGGTGAAGAAGCGCAAGAGCGCCTGAGCACGACAGGAAGCACGTTGTCACAATTCGGCACCCGAGAGGCGCACTGCCATGGCTGGTGCGTCGTTCCCGGCGGATCTCAATCCGGCGGATGTTGGGTTGCGCTCCAGAATCCTGGGCCTCAGTCGGCCCGCGACTGGATTCGGGACTCCATTGTTAGCTCATAAGCTCAGGTGACGTCTAAGGTTGAAGCGGGCTTGCAACTTTCACCGGTTGCAGGCATGTTGGCTGACGTACCGGACTCCGGTAGGCTGGCGCTTCCTGTTAATCCTCATTTCCGGCACCCCGGCGCTCTCGTCGGCCACCCGGTTCAAATTGGCTCTTCCACCGCAGACCCATGATCTCAGCCACATCGCTCCGTCAAACCGCTTCTGGCGGCAGTGCCCCTCGAATCGTCACTTTGGCCCAACGCCGCTGGCGGCGACGCAAGCTTCTTGCGACCGCCGTCGCGAGCGTCGTGCTGGCCGGGCTCATCGGCACGACCGCCGCCTGTGCTCACCAGGAGCGCACGCAGGTGGCCTCTGCCTCGCCGCAATCCAACCCCCCGCCAGCCGGCGTACCCGAGCAGCGGCAACAGCAGCCCCGGGCCTCCGTTCACCAGGACAACGGCGAGCAGCCCAACCGGCCGCACGCCGGAATGCTCCGCTACCCGGACATCAGCCAGGACTCGATCGTTTTCGGCTATGCCAACGACCTGTGGGTCGTACCAAAGGAGGGCGGCATGGCACGGCCACTGGCCAGCCCGCCCGGGGCGGAAAGTTTCCCCAAGTTCAGCCCTGACGGCACAAAAATCGCCTTCGTCGGTAACTACGAGGGGGACCGCGACATCTACGTCATCGACGCCTTCGGCGGGGCCGCGGAACGGCTCACCTACCACCCGGCGAACGAGAACCTCAACGGCTGGGTCGATAACGACAAGGTTCATTTTTCCGCCAGCGGCATGGGACAGCACCCGGTCGCCCGGCAGACACAGCAGCTCTTCGTGCAGACGTTGAACGCTGACGGCCCGACCGGCGCCCTGCCCGAGCAGCTTCCCGTCCCCTGGGGGCAGTCGGCCGACATCAGCGACGACGGCAAGTGGCTGGCCTACATCCCTCACTCCACCGACTTCCGCACATGGAAGCGCTACCGCGGCGGTATGGCCACGGACGTGTGGCTCTTCAACCTCGAAGACAAGAGCGCCACGCAGATCACCGACTGGGAAGGCAACGATACCGCCCCCATGCTGCACGGCGGCAAGGTCTATTACCTGTCGGACAATACCGACAGCCATCGGATGAACCTGTTCCGCTACGACCCGGCGACGAAGCAGGCGACGCAGCTCACCCAGTTTGCCGACTTCGACGTGCGGTTCCCCAGCATGGGCCCGGGCAGCAACGGCGAAGGCGAGATCGTCTTCCAGCAGGGCACAAAGCTCTTCACGCTCAGCCTTGCCGACGGCAGCGAGCCTCGCGAAGTGCAGGTCACCATTCCCGGGGCGAAGCCGACGATGCGCACCCGCCTCGTCGACGCTGAGGACTTCATGCGCGGCACTGACCTGGGTCCCACAGGCAAGGAAATCGCCCTTGAAGCGCGCGGCGACATCTGGACGCTCCCCGCCGCCACGGGGCATCCCATCCAGCTCACCAACTCCAGCGGCTCCGCTGAGCGCAGCCCATCCTGGAGCCCGGACGGCAAGTGGCTGGCCTACAGCTCCGATGCCAGCGGCGAGTACAACATCTACCTCAAGCGCGCCAACGACATGACCGCCGAGCCGCAGCAGATTACCGATCTGTCCGGCCGCTTCTGGAACAGCTTCGAGTGGTCGCCAGACGCCAAGAGGATGATCGCCCAGGACCAGACCGGGCGAATGACGCTCGTCAGCCTCACCGAGGCTGACGACGGCAAGCTCACCGCAGAGGTCAAGGAGGTGGATCGCGATCCCGCCGGCAGCAACGTGCCCATCAGCTGGTCTCATGACTCCAACTGGCTCGCCTATCACCGTAGCGATGATGAAGCCTTCACCACCGCCGTCTACCTGATGGACCTGAACTCGGGCGAGAAGCACAAGGTCACCAGCGACATGTTCAACGCCCAGTACCCGACATTCGATCGGAAGGGCGAGTGGCTCTACTACGTCACGCAAATCGAGTTCGCCAGCCCGGAATACTCCGCTGCCGACACGAGCTTCATTTACTCCAATCTTGACCGTCTCGTGGCGGTGCCCCTGCGCAAGGACGTGAAGAACCCGATGCTGCCGGAACTGGATCGGGAGGCGGTCCGAACGCCCGGCTCCGACTCGGCGACCCGTCCGTCCGGGGGCGAGGATCGGCCCGCAGGCGAACGCCGCAGGCCCGGTGGTGGCGGTGGGGGTGGACGTCCCGGGGGTGATGCACAGATCGGAGTCGGCGATGCTCTCGAGGCATCGCTGGAGACCCAGGATGAGCAGCCCGTCGCGGACAAGTTCAAGCTCGACTCGCCGGCACATGGGGAGTGGTCCGGCCGTCTCATGGGCATGCAGGCAGTCGGAATGCCCGAGGATGAGGTCGATTTCACGATGACCGTCTTCGCCCACGCCGATGGCAGCTTCACTGGCAGCGGCGAGATGGCCGGC
>JBGTBZ010000249.1:0-10055 GCA_041749155.1 Phycisphaerae bacterium | reverse complement strand
CCCGAATCTGCCTTCAGCGGTCCGCCAGACGCGCCCGGGCCGGGCGAGCCGGGATACGTCCCAGACCCGCGAGCCACAGCACCGGATCGGCTCTGGCGACGCGCCCTTTGCATGCCCCGCGTACTCTTCGGCGGCGGCGTGCTGCTCCTGATGCTCGGAGCCTGCATTCTGACCCTCCCGTGGACGCTGAGCTACGACTCGGCCCTGAGCTACGACCGAGGCAACCCGACGCTGTCGATCGGTCGACCGCTGGATTCCGCCGCCGTTCGCGAGGTGGGGCCGATCTTGAGCCTGTACGGCTTTGACGAGCATGGTCGCAGCATCCTCGCCCGGTGCCTGATGGGGGGCGTTATCTCGCTGGCGGTGGGCGTGTCGGCGGCGGCCATCAGCGTCGTGCTGGGTGTCGGGATCGGCCTGCTGGCCGGGTATGCGGGCGGCAAGGTGGATGCTGCATTGATGCGCTTTGTCGACATCATGTACGGGCTGCCCTACATCCTGCTGGTGATTATGTTTCAGGTGGCCCTGTCTGAGCCCCTGCGGGGTTTTTTTGAGTGGCTGGACCTGTTCAAGAGCCCGCGGGTGGCGGCCAACATCTCAGTGCTGTTCCTGGCGATCGGGCTGGTGAGCTGGCTGACGATGGCACGGGTTGTCCGGGGACAGGTGCTGTCGCTGCGGAACCAGCCGTTCGTGGAGGCGGCACGGGCAGGGGGGCTGCGGCCGGTACGGATCTTCTGGCGGCACCTGCTTCCGAACCTGGTGGGGCCGATCCTCGTCTATGCGACCCTCACGGTGCCGCAGGCGATCCTTCAGGAGTCGTTCCTGAGCTTTCTGGGCATCGGCATCCAGCCACCGCTGCCAAGCTGGGGCTCGCTGGCGGCGGAGGGTCTTCCCCCGACGCGCAGCACGTTCAACCCGCAATGGTGGCGGCTAGTGTTCCCTTGCATTATGCTGGCGGTGACGCTGCTGAGCCTGAACTTTCTGGGCGACGGGCTGAGGGACCTGTTTGACCCAAAACGTGAACGGGCAAAGCTTTAGCTCAAAAGCGAGCACTGCCTGCGCCGGCAGCCGGTGGCAGCGAACAATGTGCTCTGCATGGGCGTCGGACTAGAGTCGCAGTGGCCTGGATCGAGAACCCGGATGAGGTTGTGACATGGAAAACCGCTTCGGCATCAAGGACTTTTTCCTCTTCCTGCTGCTGGGCGTGCTGATCGTCATCGTGGTCGTCGCGATGGTTCAGTTTGACCGCCAGTACAGGCTGGTGGATCAGACTTTCAACGAGACACGCACGCTCAGCGAGGAAGTGAACCGGATCAAGCGCTCGCTGGCGGAGATCGAAGCGGGCGGAATCGCCCTTGCGCCCGTGGGCGGGGGAAGTTCAGAATCCTCCGGCGGCGGGGGGCTTGAGCGTGGGAAGGGCCGGGATGACAACACCGACCCCTTCTATCAGCTGGCCGACGCGCAGCGGATGGAGGGGTACGCCCGCGGCGACTGGTTCGTCGACAATTTTGGCACCAAGATCGGCCGCATAACGCCGCTGGTGAGCAGCGATGTGTACGCGACATGGATCGAGTACCTCGTCTGTGAGGGAATGGCCCAGCGCGATCCTTACACGCTGGATTTCGTCCCCCGCTTAGCGCGTGGATGGGAGGTCAGCGAGGACGGGCTGGAGATGACATTCCACCTTCGTCGCAATGCCACCTTCAGCGATGGGGAGCCGCTGACGGGGGAGGACGTGATTTTCACGTTCGACTGGACGATGAATCCGGAAGTTCAGGCCGACCGCACGCGCTCATACCTGACTCAACTGGCTTCCTGGGAGAAGATCGATGACTACACGGTGAAATTCACCTTCAAGGAGCCGTACTTCCAGAACTTCAGCCAGGTAGCGACAATGTCGATCCTGCCCAGGCACTTTTATGAGAAGTACAATCCCACGCAGTTCAATGAGCATGTCGGCCTGCTGATGGGAAGCGGTCCGTACATGGTGCAGGAAGGGCCGGACCGATGGACGCCCGGCAACGGTGTCACGGTGGTGCGGAATCCGCGGTACTGGGGCGAGCCACCGCCGCTGGATCGGATCGTTTTCCGTGAGATCGAAGAGGAAACGGCCGACGCCGTAAGCTTCCGCAATCAGCAGACCGATCTGATACGTTGCCCTCCGGAACTGTTCGAGAAGCTGTCGCAGGATCGCGACGTGATGGCGTTCGCCAGGAGCGTGAAGCACACCTCCCCGTACAAGGGGTATATCTACGTCGCCTGGAACCAGGTGCGTACGCGCTCGGGACAGCAGCCCCAGCCGACGTTCTTTTCCGATAAGCGGGTCCGCCAGGCGATGACCATGCTGCTCGACCGCTCGCGGCTCAACGAGGAGGTTTTCCTCGGCCAGTACCGGACCGCGTCGGGACCCTTCGATCCCACCGGTCCACAGAGTCACCCGGACATTGAGCCCTGGCCCCACGACGTAGCGACGGCCCGCAGTCTCCTTTCTGCCGCGGGCTACTCCGACCGCGATGGTGACGGGATCATCGAGGACAGTCAGGGGCGGCCCTTCACGTTCACGCTCACCTACCCAGGCGGCAGCGAGACGTGGGAGAAGGTGGTGAAATACATGGTCACCGCATACGCTCGCGGCGGGATCAAGATGGAGCCGGAGCGGCTGGACTGGCCGGTGCTGGTGACCCGGCTCAACGCCAAGGACTTCGACGCCATCACGCTGGGGTGGAGCAGCGTTCCCGAGAGTGACCCATACCAGATCTTTCACTCGAGCCAGATCGAGGGGCAGGGCGACAATCGCAACAGCTACCGCAACCCGGAATTGGACTCGGCGATCGAAGAGGCCCGCCGCACGATGGATACACAGGAGCGAATGAAGCTCTGGAATCGGGTCCACGAGATTCTGCACGAGGACCAGCCGTACACGTTCCTCTTCAACCGGCCCAACCTCTGGTTGATGAATCAGCGGGTCCACAACGTCGAGGAGTCGAAGGTGGGGCTCAACTGGGAGCCGCTGAACCCAGGGGGCATCGTGCCGTGGTACATCCCGCAATCGATGCAGAAGTACACGCAGTGATCGTCCGAGCACCTGCCCGTCCCGCTCGCAATTGCCAGCCCCCACCGAATGGTCAGCTACCTCGTTCGTCGCATCCTTCTGTTCATCCCGACGATCCTCGGGGCGACGTTCATCATCTTCATGCTTCTGGCGATGGCGCCGCAGAGCGTCATTGACCAGTTGCTGCCGCCCACGGGCGAGATGCAGGCAGGCTCGCGCGAGCTGCGCATGGCTTACATCGAGGATCGGTACGGCCTGGATCAGCCGGCGCCGGTACGCTACCTGCGATGGATCAACAACGTCTCCCCTATCGGCTTCCACACCTGGAGGTACGACGAACCGGAAGTCGTGGAGCAGCGCCGTCTCCGCCGCGCCTGGCGGGAAGGGATCGACGCCGAGGTTCGGGCTGAGGTCGAGCGGGATCTTGCCGATCAACTGGCACCGCTTCGCGCGGCAACGGATGACGAGCAGCTTGCCGCCGTTAACCGTGCGCGGGCAGACCAACTCATCGATGAGGCTAAGCGAGCGCGCATGCGCAAGCTGGAGGCTGATCAAGGCTTCTCCCCGCTCCCGGGCGACATTAAGTGGAACAAAATCCCGGTGAAGGCACCGGATCTGGGCGACAGCTTCACGAAGAGCCGGCCAGTCTGGCCGCTGATCGCCGAGGCGTTGCCCGTAACGCTCCTGCTCAACGCGCTCGCACTGCCCTTGGCACTGAGTATTTCGGTGGTCACGGGCATCTGGTCCGCCAAGCACCGGGGCCTGTGGCAGGACTGGGGAACCGGCGGCGTCCTGCTGGCCCTTTACAGCGTGCCGGTCATCTGGGTCGGCGTGATGGCGATCGGCTTCCTGGCCAGCGAGCAGTTCGTCAGGGCCTTCCCGCCCGCCGGGATGCACGACATCCAGGCCGACGCGATGAGCTTCTTCCCGTCGCGGGTCGACGGCCACTGGCAGCGCGGATTCCTTCTGGACACGCTCTGGCACCTGGGTCTTCCGGTCTTCTGCCTCAGCTACGTGCAGTTTGCCTACCTCTCGAAGCTGACCAGAACCAGCCTTCTGGAGACGTTGTCCGCCGACTATATCCGGACTGCGCACGCGAAAGGGCTCGCCCCCAACGTCGTGCTGCTGCGGCACGGGATGCGCAACAGCCTGATTCCGATCATCACCTTCCTGGCTTCGCTCCTGCCCTACATCGTGACTGGATCGATCGTCGTCGAGGTCATTTTCGGGATCAACGGCATGGGCCGCCTGGTGATAGATGCTCTGAAGGGCAAGGACTATGAGCTCTTCCTGAGCGCTACGCTGATGGTCCTGATGCTCAAGCTGCTCTGCTATCTGCTGGCAGATATCGCCTACGTCATAGCCGATCCCCGGGTCTCCTTCAGCGCCAAGTAAGGTGCCCGAGCGTCAGAACTGATGAGCCGTACCCCGCCACCATCCGCATATCCAGGCCCCGGCCGCACCGGTGCGTTCGAACCGGAAACCGGTGGCCGCGACGCCAGCAGCGCGGAATCGGGTATCGGTTTTCCCGGTTACCAGCCACCTCCGCCCGGGGATGAGGGCCGCAGCCGCCGCTCGCTCCTGATGCAGGTGATCGCTGATACCTTCCGGCAGCGAGGCGCCCGCCTCGGCGCCGTCTGGGTCTCGATCCTGATCATCCTGGCAGTCTTCGCCCCCTTCATCGCCAACAGCCGGCCGCTCATAGCCCGTTGGGCTGACGGTAACGTCACTTATCCGCTGCTCGCAGGGCTTGCGTGGTTCGACTGGACGCTGCTCGTGGCTTTCTTCACGGTGCTGGGCCTGCTGATTGCCCGTACTGCCCTGAACATCACTTTGGGCCACGCCCTGCTGATCATGATTGCGGTGCTCGGGATCACCGCGCCGCTCGCGTCCCTGACGGCCAGCCCTCCCGCCCTCGTCGAGTGGGACTACTGGCGCGATACCGAGCGGTCCGGCGAACTCGTCTCCGCCACGCGCACGATCGTCCCTTTCAGCCCAAATGACGCGCTGGCGGATCTGCGTGAGTCCCTCCAGCGTCCTCAGCAGCCTCCGAACGAGCAGAACTGGCTGGGCACCACCGTTTACGGCGAGGACATGCTCAGCCGGATGATACACGCAACCCGCGTCGCACTGGCGATCGGATTCATCGCAACCGGCATCGCCGTGATCATCGGGGTCACCATCGGCTCGATCATGGGCTACTTCGCAGGTTGGACCGACCTGCTCATGATGCGGTTCATCGAGATCGTGGAGGTCATCCCGCAGTTAATCCTCCTGATCATCGTCACCAGCTTCTTCGGAAAGAACATTTGGCTGATGATGATCACCATCGGCCTGATCGCGTGGACCAGCAACGCCCGCTTCATCCGCGCTGAGTTCCTCAAGCTCCGCAGACAGGACTTCGTGCAGGCCTGCGTAGCCACCGGCCTCCCGCTGCGCAACATACTCTTCCGCCACATGCTGCCGAATGGCGTCGCGCCGGTGCTGGTCAACGCCAGCTTCGGGATTGCCGGCGCCATCCTGCTGGAAAGCGTCCTGAGCTTCCTGGGGTTGGGACTCGAGCAGACCGAAAGCTCGTGGGGGGCCCTGCTCAATCAGGCACGTGAGGGCGGCAGCGGCTTCAACTGGTGGATCGCGACCTTCCCCGGCCTCGCCATCTTTCTCACCGTCTTCGCCTACATCCTCATCGGCGAGGCCATGCGCGACGCAATCGATCCCAAGCTCAAGAAAGCCGGCGAGTAAGACCTACTCATCGCCACGGTCGTCGATCGTGATGAACCCCTTGATCCGCTTCTCCACCTCGTCGATCGTCAGCCTCTGATCCAGCGGAAGAATCGCAAACACTCCGCGGTTGTGGTCGCTGGCGAGAATCAGGTGACGATCCCCATTCCGGCTGTAGCCACGATCCTGCGGCTGGTGCCCCGTGATCACCACGTTCGCCCCCACCGCGTCCGCAAACTCCGCCGCCTTCGGCGCGCTCATGTTCCGGCCCCAGATCAGCTGGTACACCGGCCCGGTCCGCCGCCGGTAGTCCTCCCCGTTGAGGCTATCGCGGCCGAACACGTCGTAGTCGAAGGTGTCGATCTCCTCGTCCCCAGGCAGGCTGTGGCAGAAAAACAACCCCGCCGATGGCGCCCGCACCGCCAGCGGGAAACTCAGCAAAAACTCCGTCATCGCCATCTCCACGCTGGCGTAACGCTCCCCGAAATCCCGCTTCACCGCCTCCGTAAAGGCCTCGCAGACACTCAACCCCGCCTTGCTGATCCCCTCCCCATGGATCTGCGCCAGATCATGGTTCGCCAGCAGGAAGTGCACCTGGTCCGGAAAGTCCAGCAGCAGCTCCGCGGCGCGGTACAGCGTGATCCACGAATCCTCCCGGCCCCGTTCATCGAAGTGCTCGCCGTGGATCAGCTCGTGCAGAATCAGGTGCCGGTCAGGGTGGTCCCCGAGGTCCGCGACGTGCTGAAGTTTCCGCCAGTTAGTCCGGTGATCGTGCAGGTCACCGGTCATCAGCACCTCACCCTTGTCCGGCAGCGTGACCATCTGGCCCTGACGCCGGGGGTTCAGAAGCAGCTCTTCCTTCGCGGCTTCAAAGGTCTCGACAGCCTGCTCGGCAGTGACGTTGAGGGGGTTGGCGAGGGTCATTAGGGGTACAAAATCAGCACACCAGCACTTCGCGTTGGGGGAGCGACCACTTCGGCCAACCTTTGGCAGCCGCCATGGGCGGCAGCGGGTCCCCGGCCCCACAAGTGTTGCGCACGGCGGACAGTTGTCAACGGCAGCCGCTGGACCGCTGGAGCCCCGGAACCCGTCGAGACCGCCTCTGGGGAAAATGAGCCCAAACCGGGCCAACGCGGGCCCGGTCATTCCCCTTATGTCGCCAGCCGGTCACCGCCGGGCGACTTTCATTCTTCAAGTTCCGCCAGTTTACGAAGCAGCACAACCTCATTCATGACGTTCCTGACGTCATGGACAATCCGGCTGGTGTCCGCAGAGCCGATCACCTCAGCGATCGAATCGAGCCTGGACGCCAGCGTGTCCCGCTCCTGCCTCAAAGACGCCACCTCACGGCGAAGGGAATCCACCAACTCCCGGTCCGGTCCGGCCTGATTGCCGCGATCATCGTTGCCCCCGGCTCTTTGGCTCATAAGGTTCCAAAGTGTGCCGCCCGTCTCGACTCCTGTCGGCGCAGGAAATCACCAGAAATCTCCATCAGCTACGCCCGCGGCCGATTCCCCCCGGGCTGGGTCGATGGCCGCCGTCACAGACGGCACCACCTATCCAGATAGGGGCAGCCACCGCGGCACAACCCTTGCAAGTCCATTTAGCAGGGACACCTAGTCTTGGAGCTACGACCAAATGAACCGCCTCGATACCATGACACCATCCCCCGATCCCTCAGAATCGCCACTTCCGGCCTTTCTGATGCGGCGTTACCCGAAAGAGGGCCTGCCGCGTCACATCAACGTCGGCCGCCGCGAACGTACCGCCAGCATCGCCGCAGGGGCCGCCTTGGTCGGCTTGGGCCTCCTCCGCGGTAAGCTGGGCGGTTTGGCGACCGCCGCCCTGGGTGCAATGATCGTCAAACGCGGCCTGGAAGGCCATTGCCGGGTCTACGAAGCTCTCGGATTCGACACCGCCACGGAGGACCGGCCCGATCCAACGGAGCTGTACAACCACGGCGTGAGAATCCACGAGTCGGTCATCGTAAACCGCCCGCCTCATGCCCTTTACGATTACTGGCAGGAGTTTTCGAACCACACGCGGTTCATGCCCAACGTTGAGTCCGTTCGCGACGAAGGTGCAGGACGCAGCTTCTGGCGGCTCCGGGCGCCCGGCGGCTTGATCGTGGAGTACCAGGCGGAGATCATCAACGACGAGCCAGGACGGCTCATTGCCTGGCGCAGCGTTGCCGGCGCCGACATACAGCACGCGGGTACCGTCCGATTCATCGAAGCCGCGGACGGCGGGACCGACGTGCAGTTCAACGTCGAGTACCTGCCGCCGGCAGGCTATGTCGGTCAATTCGGCGCCAAGCTGCTCCGGATAATCGGCCGCTCGCCGCGCACCGACGTCGCCGAGGGGCTCCGACGCTTCAAGCAGCTCATGGAGAGCGCCTAGGCCTTTTTTCACCGGTTCACGACGTTTTGCGGCCGGCCATCGAGAAACGCCCTCACGTTCTCCGCGGCAATCCGCATCAGCCGTCGCCGCGCTTCCACGGCCGCCCATGCCATGTGCGGCGTGATCAGGCACTTCTGAGCCGCCAGCAGGGGGTTGGACGCCGAAATGGGCTCATGGCTCACCACGTCCACCGCCGCCCCCGCGAGCAATCCGCGATTCAACGCCTCCGCAAGATCCACCTCGTTCACCAACCCGCCGCGGGCGGTGTTGATCAGGTACGCGCTGGTCTTCATACGCTCAAGCAGTGCCCTGTTCACGAATCCGGTGTTCTCCGGCGTCTGCGGGCAATGCAGGCTGACGATATCGCTGCGCGCGAACAGCTTTTCCAGCTCAACCCATTCTGCTCCGTCGTCAAATGCGCCACCGGGAGGCCGCGTCGGCGTGTGGACGATCACCTGCATCCCGAGCGACCGCCCGAGGAGGCCGACGCGCCGGCCGATCCGTCCGTAGCCCACCAGACCAAGGCTCTTTCCGGCAAGTTCGACCAGCGGGGTCAGCCAGAAGGAGAAGTCTCCACGCCGCTGCCATTCACCCGCCCGCACGGCCGCATCGTGCCGCCGGGGATCGTGGATCAGCGTCAGCATCAGCGCAAGCGTGTGCTGCGCGACCGCATCCGTGCCGTACTCCGGAACATTGCTGATGATGATGCCCTGATCCCTCGCAGCGGCGGTGTCCACAACGTTGTACCCCGTCGCCAGGACGCCGACGTATCGCAGCTTCCGAAGCTGGGCCAACGTATCGGCGCCCAACGGCGTCTTGTTCGTCAGCACGATCTCGCTGTCCGCTGCGCGGGCGACGATCAGGTCCGCCGGCGTTCGCTCGTGCACGCGCAGCTCCCCCATCGCAGCGAATGGCTCCCAGGGATTGTCGCCGGGGCTGAGGGTAAAGCCGTCCAGTACGGTGATGAACATATGTGTGTCTCCACAGCGCCAGCGGCGGTGCGCGAGTTTTGCCAATTTCGCGCACCAGGGATCTCCAAATGGCCTTGGCGCCTTTAAATCGGGGATCACTTCACTGCCGGGAGGCAGCTTCCTGGTGCGCTTTCGTCACGCCCTCAGCCTCACCGGCCCCTCCAGCCCTAATCGGGCCCCGTAGCTGGCCCCGCCGCGGAGGATGGAACGGGGCCGCGTTTTGGCTACCCTATCCCGTCGACCCTGCCGCCGCGAACAGCCGTAGTTTCGGGCGGGCGGGCGAGAGCCAGGAAACAACTCACATGACTCAGCAAGACGCGGTCAACACCGACACCGCCGATCAGGAAAGCTTTCTTCCCACGTCCACGGTCCTGATCGTCGATGACAACGAGCAGAACGTCGAGCTGCTCCAGGCCTACCTGGAGGCGCTTCCTGTCCGCATTGAAACGGCCTACGACGGCGTCGAGGCGATGGAAAAGGTTCGGCAGGTAAACCCGGACCTGATCCTGCTCGACGTCATGATGCCGCGCATGAGCGGCTTCCAGGTATGCCGCCAACTCAAGAGCGACCCGGACACCCGCGACATACAAATCCTCACCGTGACCGCTCTCAACGAGCTCGGCGACGTCGAGCAGGCGGCGGAGTGCGGCACGGATGACTTCGTCAGCAAGCCGGTGAACAAGTTCGAGCTTCTGACGCGCGTCAAGAGCTTGCTGCGCGTACGGCACCTGAAGAGCGAGCTCGAGCGGGCGCTGGGATATCTCAACGAGGTCGAGAACAACGAGGAAGAGCCCGGGTAGACTGCACGCATGACTGTTCACGGGCCAGATATGCCGCTGGGTGACTGGCTCGCCGCCGCCGCGGCGAAGCAGCCAACGCCCGGCGGGGGAAGCGCCGCAGCGCTGGTCGGGGCC
>JBGTBZ010000248.1:0-2061 GCA_041749155.1 Phycisphaerae bacterium | reverse complement strand
TGGAGCAGGTTGGGCTGGAGCCTGCGAGCGTGGTGGGTGCGGCGGAGCCGTTTCAGAACGTGATCGATCGTCTGGAGCGGCTTCAGAAGCGTGATCTGATCGTGCTGGACGAAAGGGGCATCTACGCCGGCCTGCTGACGGCGGAGGACATCGCCGCGGCGCTGCTGAAGCCGGATGAGTCTCCGCGGATGTCGGTGGAAGAGTTGATGCGGACTGACATTCCGCTGGTGCTGAACACCGACGATCTTGCGCGGGTATTTGAGTTGTTTGCGCGGCACGACGTGACGCACCTGCCGGTGGGCCTGGCGGGGCTTGAGGAAGGCGAGGCGAAAGTGATCGGGCTGATCAGCCGGGCGGGGGTGATGAAGCGGTATCAGCGGGGATAAGCGAATGCCACGGCATTCGAATGCCCTGGCATGGTGCTGATCGGTTGACTGAGGTTCGTCCGAGGGGCTTGCGGCTCACTCAGGCTTGTAGTTGCGCTTGGTGGGCTTGACGACGAGGCCGTCGCGGAGGGCCTTGGCGCTGACCTGGATGCGGACGATACGGCCGTCGATGACGGCCCGGACCTTCTGCAGGTTGGGCTTGAACTTGCGGGCGGAGGTGCCGGTGATCTTGGTGCCAACGCCGCCAAGGTACTTGGCCTTGCCGCGGATGGTCTTCTGGCGGCCGATGGTGGTCTTCTTACCGGTGAAATGGCACTGGCGCGGCATGGCGTGGCTCCCGAATCGACAAAGCTGGCCGCCGAAGAGTGGCGGCCGGCGGGGAGGAAGGGTAGGCGCCCCGGGGGGATCGAGCAAGTGAAAAGGCAAGCGCGGCCCCGGAGTATTCCGGGGCCGCGGGTGCTGAAGGAGGCGTTCTATCGGGACTTCACGAGGGCGGGGCCAGGAGGGGGAAGGTCTCGGCCTCGATCTCACGCTGGATGATGATGCGGGGCTTGATCAGGATCAGCAGGACCTGCTCGTCCTTGGCGAACGACCGGTTTGTGAAGAGCCGCTTGAGGAACGGGATCTTGCTCAGGACCGGGACACCCGACTCGCGGACCACCTCGCCGGTGAGCGTCTGCCCGCCGAGCAGGAGTGTTCCGCCGTCGGGGACGCTGACGGTGGTGGCGACCTGCGTAACCTCGATTTCCGGAAGCTGGATGGCCCCCTGGACAAGCTGGTCGGCGCCCCCGTCGCCGCCGCCGACACCGCCCTGGCCGCCGCCGACGTTCACGACGGCGAAGGTGTCGAAGGTGGCCAGGCCGATCAGGCGGAAGAGCTGGGGCTGGACGGTCAGCGTGACGTAGCGGCGATCGGCGCTGACAGTGGCGTGCACGTTGAGTACGACGCCGCTGGGGGCGATGCCGATTTCCGGCTGAAATCCGACAGCGCCGGCAGCCACGACCGGCGTGAGGTTGGAGACAAAGAACTGCTGAGTGGTCACCGATACAAAGGCCTGCTGCCCGTTGAAGAGGGTGAGGTTGGGGGCGGTGAGCGCCTGGACGTCGCTGCGGATCTGCGTGGCCCGGAGCAGAACACTGGCACGGAAGTTATCGAGGAACGCGGTGAACTGCGTGCTCAGGGCCGGGTTTGCCGCCGACTCGGACAGGTTCCCGGGAACGCCGGTTGTGAGGCCGGTGCCCTGGGTGAAGTTGGCGCTGTTCTGGGCGACGGAGATGGGTCCGAAACCGGTTTCGCCAGTGGTGGGCGGATCATCGAAGTTAAAAATAAAGTCGAAATCGACGCCGATGTCCTCCAGGAAGTTGCGCTGGACGGTCAGGAAGCGGGTCTCGACGTTGATCTGGATGGCGCGGGTCTCGCGAAGCTTGCTGAGGAGCTTGACAACCTCCCGCATGTTCTCGCCGGTCTGGGCGACCACGAGCTGGCCGTTGTACTCGTAGATGGCGCCAATGTCGCCGCCGTTGTCCTTCCAGGAGTCGGTGGCGACGGTTTCGGTGATGAGCTCGATGATGTCCTCGATGAGCTCTTCGCGGGTCGGCCCGGTACCGCCAACGCCACCCTGGCCGCCGCCGACGTTCACGACGGCGAAGGTGTCGAAGGTGGCCAGGCCGATCAG
>JBGTBZ010000247.1:0-1593 GCA_041749155.1 Phycisphaerae bacterium | reverse complement strand
TTCTGCGTCGGACCCGACGTGAACTACGGCGGCGCCGCCGAGGTCACCATCCCCGACGACGCCGACGCCGCGGAGCAGGAGGCGGATGTCGGCGGCGTGCCGGTCGCGATCGTCCCGGCAACCCCTGAGGAGGCTCAGCTTCCGGCAGTGATCGCCCAGCGTTACGCCGACGGCACACCGATCCGCCGGGAAGACCTGGCGGATCGGTGGACGCTGATGCTCATTTACGCGGCCTGCGATGGCACGACGGCGGCCCGGCTCGAGCAGATCGAGGAGTTCACTCGCTCGCTTGAGCCTCTTGTGGATTCGAAGCGGCTATCACTGCTATCGATCGCGACGGACCGCGTGAGCTGCGGGCTTTCGGGCGTGCCTGTGCGGCCGGAGTTGCTGGGCGTCCTGGCGGGCGCCCCCTGGGAACAGGCCTACCTCGATCCCGCGCAGGTGGCGACGCTCACGCGCCTGGGGGTGCGCGAATGGCCCTGGCTCGTGCTGGTCTGTCCGGATGGACAGGTGCGCTGGTTCGGCGGGAACCTTGCGGACGCCGGGAACGCCGTCCGTGAGCACTTGCCTGAGTGACGCAACCTTCCTGTGACCCGGCTGCTCTACGATCTCGCATGAGCGAGCCCCGCCGCAGCCGACACTCGCCGGAATACTGGAACGAGCGCTATGCCGGGGGTGATTTTGTTTTTGGCATGCGGCCCAACGCCTGGCTCCAGTCTCAGCGGCACCGCCTCAGGCCCGGGATGGCGGCCTTGGTGCCCGGCGATGGCGAGGGGCGCAACGGCGTCTGGCTGGCGGAGCAGGGCCTGAAGGTCATGACGCTCGACCTGTCTGAAGTGGGCGCCGCCAAGGCCCGGCAGCTCGCCGCGGAGCGAGCGGTGAGCATCGACGTCCGGGTGGGCGACCTCCGCACCTGGGACTGGCCGCGCGAGACGGTCGACGTGGTCGCATCGCTCTTTGTGCACTTCGATGCGGACGTCCGGCCCGAGATGCACCGGCGGATGCTCGAAGCCCTTCGTCCGGGCGGGCTGCTGATCATCGAGGGCTTTCACCCCGACCGCTTTGGACCTTCGCAGCGCCCGGGGGAGGAGGGCCGGCAGTTCACGTGCGACCTGCTTCGAAGTGACCTGGCCGCGGCGGAGGAGCTGGAGCTGGAGGAGACCACCACACCGCTCGATGAGGGCACCGCCCACGTGGGGGAGGCGCGTGTCGTGAGGGGCGTGTTTCGCAGGCGATAGCTGCGGGCAATCGGCTACTGCCCGCCGGCTGCATGCTGCTCAAGGTGCCTTACCATCTCCCCCGGGATGGCTCGCATCGCAGGGGTCGCAAAGAGCGATCCGCCGTGGTCGGCATCTGGGATCATCTTCACATAGCCCGGGCCATCGGGCAGATCGTGCTTTGCCAGCTCCTCCTGGAGCAGGCTCACCGCCTCGTTCAGGTAGTAGTTGTCCAGCTCTCCGCAGATCAGGCGGACGTTCTGCGAGAAGATCGGGCCGTACTTGTCAGGATGCCGCGAAAGCAGCAGGCGGATGTCGTAGGCCTCATAGGCCCCGGCCTCTTCACGATCGATCTCGCCGGTCTCAGCGTCGAAGA
>JBGTBZ010000246.1:0-4521 GCA_041749155.1 Phycisphaerae bacterium | reverse complement strand
CCGCGGCCTTCGCTTGCCGCGTGGACGGTTCCGCCATGCATCTCGACCAGGCGCCTGCTGATGGCCAGTCCCAGCCCCAGCCCGGCCTGCCGGCGCGCCGAGCGGGCATCCCCCTGCTCGAAAGCAGTGAAGAGCCGCGGCAGGACGGCGGGGTCGATCCCGACACCGGTATCCGACACCTGGACGCAGAGGCAGTCCGGTTGTGGGTTACTCGAGCGCACGGTCACGAAGCCCTCGTTCCCGGTGAACTTGATGGCGTTGTTGATCAGGTTCCAGAAGACCTGCTGGAGGCGCGTGGCGTCGCCGCGGACGGCGTGCCGGGCCGCCTCCAGCTTCACGACCAACTTTGCGGAGGCCTCGCGCTGGCAGATGTCGATGGCGGAGCGGACGATCAGGTGCAGATCCACATCCTGCTCGTCGAGCTCGAGCTTTCCGCGTTCGATGCGGGTGAGATCCAGCAGATCGCTGATGAGGCGGCTCTCCAGCTCGACGTTGCGACGGATCATCGCCACATCCCTGCGCAGCGGCTCGGGGAGAGCCGGGTTGGACTCCATCAGCGAGACAGTCAGCAGCACCGGCGTCAGGGGCGTGCGCAGCTCGTGCGAGAGCGTGGCCAGAAAGTCGCTCTTGGCTTCGCTGGCGCGCTCCGCCTGCTCCTTGGCGCGGGCCAGCTCCTCGCTCTGCAGCTTCTGGTCGTGGATGTCGGTGCAGGTGCCGAACCAGTTGACGATCTGGCCGCCGGCGTCGCGCACCGCCAGGGCTCGGCCGAGGAACCACCGATATTCACCGTCGTGTCGTCGCAGGCGGTACTCGATCTCGTAGGGCTCGCCGGTGCTCAGCGAGTGGCGCCAGCTTGCCCAGGCGCGCGCCTGGTCGTCCGGATGGAAAAGATCGTTCCAGCCTTCCCCGTCGGTTGAGCCGGCGGGCACGCCCGTGAACTCGTACCACTGCCGGTTGTAGTACTCGTGGTAACCGTCCGGCCGCGTCACCCAGACGATCTGCGGCATGGCGTCGGCCATCTGGCGCAGGCGCTGCTCACTTTCCCGCAGCGCCGCTTCCCAGCGCTGGTGCTCGCTGAGGTCGTAGAAGTAGCAGACAACGCCATAGCGTCCGTCGGGCAGGGTGATCCGTTCGATCCGCCAGTCATAAGCCTCGACCTCGCCGATGTCCTGCCGGCGCTCTACGGTGCTCGGCGAAACGTACGGCTCGCCCGTGTCCAGCGTGTGCCGGAAAAGCGCGATTGCGTCGCTTGCGAAGGGTTCGGACCAGATGATGCGCAGCACCTCGCCGAAGTCGCGACCGATCAGCGGCTTTACCGTGCTGAAGACCTTCTGCGACCCGCGGCTGACCACCCGCAGCTTGAAGTCGGAATCCACCACGTACACGCCGAACGGATTGTTCTGGATCATGTGGTAGAACGTGTCGTAGCTGCGATGCAGTTGCTCGTGCGTCGGCCCCTGCGAGCCTACGTCCTCGTCTACCGGCGAAACTGGCGCGGATACCTGAGCCAAAAGCGAAATGCCTGAGAAACCGGCGTCAAGATATCACATCCCCCGTCCACGCCCAACCGCGCATCGCGGCGCCCAATTGCGGCGGCGGCCCCAGCGGCATAACTTGGAGGGCATGCTTCGCCCCCTTTCCATCGCCGCCGTCGCCATGATATTCCTGTGCCTGCCCGCGGGCTGCGATGCCGGGGATGACGCGGCAGAAACCCCGGGGGCCGGCGGCAAGAGCCTCACCATCGCAGTCATCCCCAAGAGCACCGGCGGAGAGTTCTGGGAAACGGTTCACCAGGGCGCCCAGGAGGCCGCCGATGCGCTGGGCGTGCGGATGCGCTGGGAGGGAACGCTCTCGGAGACCGAGATCGCCGAGCAGAACAAGATCATCGAGAACATGGTCAACGTCGGCGTGGACGGCATGGTGCTCGCCCCGCTTAACGCCCGCGCCACCCGCAAGAGCGTCGAGACCACCGCCAGCGCGGGCATCCCGGTCGTCATTTTCGACTCTGCCGTCGAGGGCGAGGCGCAGACCAGCTTCGTCGCCACCAACAACCGCCGCGGCGGGGAGATGGCCGCCGAGGAGATGGACCGGCTGCTGGGCGGGCTTTCCGGTAAGCGGCTCGTGGTCATTCGCTACGTGCAGGGCACCGCCAGCACGGAGGAGCGGAGCGACGGCTTCATCGAGACGGCCCGTGCGGGCGGGGCCCAGATCCTCGCCAACCCGTATCCCGAAGATGGCGCCGTCGCCGGCGCCAAGAGGACGGCGGCGAACACGCTGGAAAGTTACGTGCGCGATGGCCGGCGTGAGGTGGACGGGATCTTCGCGGCGAACCTCTACACGACGCTGGGCGCGGCCGACGCGCTGGAGGACCTTCGCAAGAGCGGCGTGACGGTGCAGGCGAGATTCGTCGGCTTCGACACGTCGCCCAAGCTGCTGGAGGAGCTTCGGGCCGGCCGCATCCACGCCCTGGTCGCGCAGAACCCGAAGAGAATGGGATACCTGGCGGTGGAGACGATGGTCAAGCACCTCCGCGGCGAGACGGTGGAGCCGGTGATCGACACGGGCGTAGAGGTGGTGACGGCGCAGAAGCTGAGCGATCCGGAGATCCGCAAGCTCGTGGGGCTGGAGTAGGCGCGCAGTTATGCCCGATCGTCGTGACCCTGTCCCGTCCCGAACCGAGATGACCGACCCGCTCGCCCAGCTTCTTGAGCTCTCGCGCGACCTGGGCCAGCCCTGGCGCGAGCTGGCGATTCTCGGGGAAGGCAACACGAGTTGCCGTGTGGATGACGAGACGTTCCTCGTCAAGGCCAGCGGCTCGTCGCTTCGCACCCTGGCGGAGGCGGACATCACGCGTTGCCGCTTGGCGCCGCTACTGGAGCTGATGAACCGCGAGGACGAAGGGGAGACCGACGAGGAGGTGGCGTGCACGCTGCTGGCCTGCCGCGTCGAGGAATCCGCCCGCAAGCCAAGCACGGAGACGGCTTTTCATGCGTGGCTGCTGACGCTGCCGGGCGTGGAGTTTGTCGCTCACACGCACCCCGTCAGCGTGAACGGCATCCTGTGCTCTCCGCGGGCGCAGGTGTTTGCGAAGATGCGGATGTTTCCGGATGAGATCGTCTGCTGCGGGCGGCAAAGCGTGCTGGTGCCCTACACCGACCCGGGCGTGCCGCTGGCGCGGCGGATCCGCCGGGAAGTCATCGCGTTCCAGGAGAAGCACGGCTGCGTGCCGCGGACGGTGTTGCTTGAGAATCACGGCCTGATCGCCCTGGGCAGGACACCCGCGGCGGCGCTGGCGACGACGCTAATGTGCGACAAGGCGGCGAAGATCTTCAGCGCTGCCAGCGCGCTGGGGGGGCCGCAGTTTCTGCCGTCGGATGAGGTGCAGCGGATCGACGGGCGGGAGGATGAGGCTTACCGGCAGCGCGCACTGGGGTTGGAGTGACGCGGACCTTTGCATGCCGCAACAGACGACCAGCCACATCGCCATCGACCTGGGCGCCGAGAGCGGCCGGGTGATGGTGGGCCGCGTCGACGTTGGCGGGGCGCGCCTGGAGCTCGAGGAGCTGCACCGATTTCCCACCTGCCGCTCGTTCATCGCCGGGTCGCATCGCTGGGATGTGCTGGCGATTTACAACGAGATTCTCGCAGGGCTTACAAAGGCTGCGCGCCTGGGCGAGCCGGTGACAAGCGTCAGCGCCAGTTCCTGGGGCGTTGACTACGTGCTGCTGGCGGAGGGTCATCCGCACCTGGTCCCGCCGTTCATGTACCGCGACCCGCGGACGGATGCGGCCTTTGGGCGTGTGCAGGGGGATGAGGCGCTGCGCACGCTGGTGTTCGAGGAGACGGGAATCCAGTTCCTGCACTTCAACACGCTCTACCAGTTGCTGGCCGACCGCGAGCCGCCGGGCGGGCGCGACCTCCACGAGCTTGCAGGCGGGCTGCTGATGATGGGCGATTACTTCAACTGGCTGCTCTGCGGCGTGGCGCGGGCGGAGCGGTCGCTGGCGAGCACGAGCCAGCTCTACAACCCGCGCACGCGAAGCTGGAGTCGCCGGCTGATCGAGACCTTCGACCTGCGCGCCCAGCTGCTGCCGGAGCTGATCGACGGCGGAAGCACACTCGGGCCGCTGCGCGAGGAGATCGCACGGACCACCGGCCTCTCGTCGAATGTGCAGGTGATCGCCACCTGCAGCCACGACACCGCCGCCGCGGTCGCGGCGACGCCGATTGCGGGCGACGGACGGGCATATCTCTCCAGCGGCACCTGGTCGCTGCTGGGCGTTGAGCTGGCCGAGCCGATCATCACCGATCGATGCCGCGCGCTGGGCTTCACGAATGAAGTCGGCTTCGCCCACACGATCCGGCTGCTGAAGAACATCAGCGGGCTGTTCATCCTTCAGGAGTGCCGGCGCGACTACCAGCATCAGGGGCAGGAGATCGACTACGCCGACTTCGCGCAGCAGGCTCGCTCGTGCGAAGGCTTTCGCAGCCTGATTCGCCCCGACGCCGCCCAGTTCGGAC
>JBGTBZ010000245.1:0-11557 GCA_041749155.1 Phycisphaerae bacterium | reverse complement strand
CCGGGCTCCCAGCGGCAGGCGGCGAGGGCCATCGTCAGCTTGGCATCCATGTTTTCGATGAGATGGACAGCCCAAGCCTCCGGGCTGGCGGGGCTTTTGGCGCTTCCGAAACCCAGCTCGTGCTCGCCGTGATGGGCCAGGATGATGTGCTGGAGGACGTCGATCACCTCGCGGGGCACCGGCCGGCCCAAGGCCGCTTCCGCTTCCCGGACCTTGTCCTCCACCCACATGGCGCTCTTGACGATGTGGCCGATCAGCCGCCCGCCATCGCTGTAGTCGAAGCAGGTGTCGTAGATCAGTTCCCATGTCTTGGCCATGTCGTGCAGGAAGATGCCCAGGACCACCAGGTCGCGGTTCAGATCGCGATAGAAGCCGCAGATCGCGTCCGCAGCCCGCATGGCCGCCAGCGTGTGATCCAGCAGCCCGCCCAAGTACGCGTGGTGAAACGTCATGGCGGCGGGGGAGCGCCGGAAGTTGCCCATCATCGGCTCGTCGGCCAGGTAGGCCTCCGCGACTGCCCGGAGCGTGGGGGAGGCCATGCCGCGCAAAAGGCCGGTGACCTCGGCGAACATCGCGTCGATGTCCTTGTCGGTGCTGGGCAGCAGCTCCCCGAAATCGACGCGATCGCGGTCCTTGACGGGGAAAACCTGATCGATCACGAGCTGGGGCGTGCCGTTGAAATCCTCCATGCGGCCCTTGATGCGGACGACGCCCGGATCGGGCAGGCGCTCGAGCATCGCCTGGCCCTTGTCCCACCACTTGGTTGCGACACGGCCGGTGCGGTCGCTGGCCAGCATTTTCAGGAACGGCTCGCCATTGCGCTTAGTGCCGAGTTGGATGTTGGTGATGATGAAGATGTCGTCGGCCCGGTCGCCAGGGCGCAGGTCCGCCAGGTAGCGGCGGATCCGCTTTTCGGCCCCGCCGTTCGGGGACGACTCAGTTGGTGCAGAAGCCGCGGAATCGCCCTGTCCGGTCATTGGGCGCTTTGTACGCGTCGCGCCAACATGCTGCAAGAGTTGGCCATGCTGGCACCGTTGCGGAAAAAAAGACGCGACCTGCCGGGCGGTGGCAGATCGCGTCGGGGGGGTGGTGGGGTTCGCGGGGATGACCCGTTCAGGCCATGCGTCTGGGAGCAGGATAACGCCCCTCCAACCGCCGGCAAGGCCCAAATCCGACAATTTTATCAGATTCATGCTGCTGCATGGATCAGCCGGCCCGTCCGCGGTCGAAGCGCTCGGCCACGTAGTCCCAGTTCACGGTGTTCCACCAGGCTTCCAGGTAGTCCGGGCGGCGGTTCTGGTACTTCAGGTAGTAGGCGTGCTCCCAGACATCCACCCCCAGGAGGGGCATCTGGCCGAACATGACCGGGGAGTCCTGGTTCGCGGTGCTGTCACCTTCAGCTTGTCCCCATCCATGACCAGCCACGCCCAGCCGCTGCCAAAGCGGGTCTTAGCTGCATTCTCGAACTCCTCACGGAATTTTGCGAACCCGCCCAGATCCTTCTGGATGGCCTCCGCCAGCCGGCCGCGGGGCTCCCCACCGCCGCCGGGGCCCATCATTTCCCAGAAATGGACGTGGTTGTGAGCGCCACCCCCATTGTTCCGGACCGCGGTGCGGATGTTGTCGGGGACAGCCCGGCACTCGTTGGCCAGGACCTCGTGGAGGGGGCGATTCTCAAATTCGGTCCCTTTGACCGCATCGTTGTACTTCTCCACGTACGTCGCGTAGTGCTTGTCGTGGTGGATGCGCATCGTCTGCTCGTCGATGTGCGGCTCCAGGGCGTTGTAGTCGTAGGGGAGCGGTTCAACCTTGATATAGGCCAACGAAAGCCTCCTTCATTGCTTGAGTTAGGTGAAGAACAGGATACGGCCCCGCTGGATCGTGGTCATCCGCCAAACCCCCGCTGCAACCCGCACCTGCGGCGGGGTTGAAGGGGTCGGGGCAGAGCCTCCGCGGCGGAACACCTAGACTTTGCACTGATGAACCGTATTCGCCCATTGCTGATTTTGCTGGCAATCCTCGCCACCGCGGGCAGCGCGCTGGCCCAGGACGCATTTGAGCTTCCGGGAGAGCAGCCGGGGGTTGCGACAATGCCGATGGGCGAGCTGGCGACGGTCAAGGCCTACCTGAACTTCGATCGTGTGCAGCCGGGCCAGCAGGCGGTGGTCGCGCTGGTGCTGGACGTGCAACCGGGCTACCACGCGCAGTCGAACAAGCCCATCCAGAGCTTCCTGATACCCTTCGAGCTCCTGAACCTGGCCGCGGAGCCGGGAACGGTCTATACGCCGCTGTACGCAGAGGGCCACATCGAGAATTACCCGGCCCTCGTCATGGAAGGCGATCCGGGGGATTTGAGCGTCTATACGGGCCGGGCGATCACCTATGTGCCCGTCCAGGTGGCAGCGGACGCGGAGCCGGGATCCACGTTCACGATCCGCGGGCAAGCCCGCTACCAGATTTGCGACAACCAGAACTGCTTCCAGCCCGAGACAAGGGATTGGGAGATCAGCATCCCGGTCGTCCCGGCGGGCGAACTGGTGGCTTCTGCCAACGAGGAGCTCTACGCCGACTTCGACCCCAGTGTCTGGAGCAGCCTGGAAGTTGCCACCGACGCGCCCGCCGCCGTCGTGCAGTCCGCGGGGGCGAGCCAGACGACGGTGTGGGTCTTCGGCTGGTATGTGGACCTGGCGAAGATCGGCGTGTGGCTGGTTCTGCCGCTGGCGTTCGTGGCGGGGATCATCTTCAACGTGGTCCCGTGCGTGCTGCCGGTGCTGCCGCTGAAGGCGATGGGCTTCTACGAGGTGGCGCAGCACAACCGGGCCAAGTGCCTGGCGCTGGGCGTGGCGTTCTCCCTGGGCATTGCGCTCACTTTCGCGACACTCGCGGTGCTTGTGCTCGTGCTGAGAGTGCTGAACTGGGGCGAGCTGTTCAGCCAGTGGTGGTTTGCCCTGGGAATCGGGCTGATCCTGACAGTGATGGCGCTTTACCAGTTTGGTGTCTTCGATTTTGCCCTGCCGCAGGGCGTGTATGCCTTCACACCGCGGCACGATACCTACACCGGCAATGTGCTCTTTGGCATCCTGACGGCCATCCTGAGCACGCCGTGCACATTCGGGCTCTTTGCGGGGCTGCTCGTCTGGGCAGTGGCACAGCCGGCGTGGCTGGGGGTGACGACGGTGACCGTGACCGGCATCGGCATGGCCTCACCGTACCTGCTGCTGAGTGCGTTTCCCGAGCTGGCAAGGCGATTCCCACGGACCGGACCCTGGAGCGAGGTGGTCAAGCAGTCCTTGGGATTCCTGCTGCTGGCGATCGCGGCCTACTTCATTCGACCGCTCCTGCCGGACGCCTGGCGGGGTCCCGGGTACTGGTGGTTGATTTACGGTCTGGTGGCTGCTGGCGGGGCATATGCCATCGTGCGGGCTCTGCAGATCGCCCCCGGGAGCTTCAAGCCGGTGGCTGTGACCGCGGGGCTGTCGCTGGCGTTGCTGGTGCCGCTGGGCGTGATCACCTATGGGCTGGCGAATCCGCCGGCGGGCTGGGAGTACTACTCCGAGCAGAGGCTGGCCGAGGCGCGTGCCACCAACCGCCCTGTACTGGTGAAGTTCACGGCGGATTGGTGCGCCAACTGCCAGACGGTGGAGCAGTCGGTTTTCGGTACGCAGGAGGAGATGGACGAGTGGCGCGATCGGGGGCTGGTGCTGATCAAGGCGGACCTGACCAAGACCGACGCTGAGGGTTGGCCGCTGCTGCGAGAGCTGCACCGGGTTGGCTCGATCCCTTTCACGGCGATCTACCTGCCGGGCGAGAGCGAGCCCCGGCGGCTGCCGGGCATCTACGGCGCCGCGGACGTTGAGCGGGCGCTGGAGGCCATGCCGCCGGCCCGGGCATCGAGATAATCCGATTCAGGCTGATTCGAGAGCCTGGCGAATTTCGTTCTCGCGCAGGCCGACGATCCGCTGGGCGACCTCGCCGCCCTTGAAGAGGATGACGGTGGGGATGGCGCTGATGCCGTACTTCATGGCGGTGTCGCGATTGGAGTCGGTGTCCAGCTTTCCGACCTTGATGCGTCCCTGGAAGTCGCGTGCCATCTGCTCGATCTTGGGGGCAAGCATTCGGCAGGGGGAGCACCACTCCGCCCAGAAGTCGACCAGCACCGGAATCTCGCTGCCGAGAACTTCCTGTTCAAAGTTGGCATCCGTGAACTCGATGACTTCCTGGGACATGTCATTTCTCCGGAACTTGTAGGATCTTTCAACCAGCAGGGCCCACTGGGATGGACCGACTCTAGGTGAACGCATGGAAACACGTCAACGCCTCGCCGCAGGGCCGCGCGAACGGTGGGCGGGGCTGGTGCGCCGAGCGACCTGCCACATCATGCCCGCGGCGGCGACGGCGAAGATAAGCCCCAAAGCGATCGCGCCAACGGCGAGCGCCGCGCTGCCGACTTTCAGTGGGGCGTCGCCCGGCAGCAGAAACCAGCCGAATCCGAGCAAGGGCAGGCAAGCCGCCATCGCCAGGGCAATGGGGATCGTCGTCCGCTGAAGGGTCATCAGCGGGCTCAGCGGAGCGGGAGGGCGTCCGCCGCGGGGCAAAGGGCGCGCCGCGGCCAGGGAGGCGAGGCCATCGTTCGGCGGCGGCCCAATGTGAGGGTCGAACATGGGCGTAGGGTAGGGCTGCTTTGCCTGAAAGCACCAGGTTGCCCGCGAGAGGTTGCTTTCGGGCAACATCCATTACGACCGGAAGTGACCCGTAACGCGTCGGAGGGTCCAGGAACGCTGCTGGATGGTGGCAGTCGCCTTTCCCGCCGGAATTGGGCAAGTGGAACGGAAGTTGTATCCGCTCGGAATGACCGTCGGCCCGCGGTACTCTCACACACACGATCATGAGCCATTCCGAAGAACCTGTATACCGGAGTCCTGATGCCGAGCCGCTGGACGAGGTCTCGACCGGGCTGGGCGATGAGCAGTTCCGCGATGCCCTTGCGATGCTGCTGGACCGCGTGGACTCTCTTCCGCCGGACCAGCGGCGGGAGCTGAAGGGGGTCGCCGACGCAACGCGTCAACGTCATGAGCAGCTCCGGCAGACCGTGGCTCGGCTGCAGGAGACGCTGGACACGCTGCGGGTGAGCATCAAGTACCTGGTTTTCGACGTGGAGGCGACGCGGCGGGAGAACGATTATCTGCGCAAGCGGCTTGGCGAGTAGGCATGCTGGACCGCGAAAAAGCAAAGTGGCAGAGCCGTCGTCGGCTCTGCCACTTGCTTTGAAGCGATAGGAGGGCGGTTCACTCGGAAGGGGGCGGGTCAAGCCCGATGCCGGCGGCGCCCGCGGGGCCGCCATCGTCCTCCGGCTGCCCGGAAGACGGGGCATCGTCGTCGAGATTGCCCCGGAAGATGAGGACCAGCAGGGTGGCCTGGCGCGCTTCGGCGGCCAGCTTTTCGGGATCAAAGGAGCGATCGACGTTGCGAGCGAGGGTCGAGAGGTCCGGCGCTTTTCCGCTTAGTTCTCCGAGGAAAGCCCGGATGCACTTAACACTGACGCCCTGCACATAGAGCACGTTGGCGACGTGGCGGGCGCCGGTCAGGATCGCAATCACATCGCCGTTGCGGTCAACGATCGGCCCTCCGCTGTTACCGAAGGTGGTGGAGAGGTCCATCCAGACTTCGCGGCCGTCCTGCTCACCCTCCACGATGCTCTTGACGGAGCCGGTGGCCACCTGCATGACGTAGCTGTCCAGGCCGGTAGCCGGATAACCAAGCGTCATGACCTGCGCCGCGACCGCGGGGTAGTCGGCACTCAGGAGATCGAGATAGGGCACTTCGGTGCCCTCAGGCAGATCGACCTTGAGCAAGGCGACATCCGCCTCCTCGTCGGCGGCGACGAACTTGGCAAGGTACTCGACAAAGGTGCCGTCGGAGGCCTTGTCAGCCATTCGGACGCGGTAATAGAAGCCGTCGGCGGTCTCGGCAACGTGGCGATTGGTCAGAAGGTAGCCGTCCGGGCTGATGAAGAAGCCAGAGCCGTTGCCGCGCAGGCCGGGTGGGCCCTTGTCGGTGTCGTCCGACTCGTTCGGATTATCGATGCCGTGGAGATAGTCGCGGATGAAGACGAGATTGCTGGGCTGGTAGTTGGCGCGGAGATACCCGGCCTCGCGGTTGATCTCGCGAAGCGTCCGGTTGTTGCTGAGCCAGCGGTTGGGGACGGCGTTGAGCGCGCCCAGGAAGTTTCCGACGGTGACGGGCGTCTCCGCCTTGCGGACCGCCTTCCACATGTACTGGATGCCCTCCTCGTACTTGCCGAGGGCAAAGAGACCAGCGCCCATGCTGCTCATGACCGCCGGAAGCTCCGGCTCAAGCGCCAGGGCAGCACGCAGGTGCCGCTCGGCCTCGCGGAGCGAGGGGTTGCCGCCAGGGACGCCGTAGCCTTCATGGAACTTGATGAAGGCCAGCCGGTAGTGGGCCCGGAAGCTGTGGGGATAGAGGATGATCGCCTGCTTGTAGTTCCGGATGGCGTCGAGGACCTTCCCGCCGTCCTCCTGCTCCATCGCGGTTTCCACGAGTTTGCTGGCCTCATCTTTGATCTTCTTGAGCTCTTCGCCCCAGATCCAGCGGTTCTTGATCTTCTCGGCTCCGTCGGCATAGAGCTTTCTCCAGACCGACAGCTCCTTTTCGACCGCCTCGCGCTCGCCCTTGCTCAGGTCCTTTCGGAGAAGGTGCTGCTCCCACAGGGAGACGGCCCGCGCCGGCTCCTCGATGCGCTCAGTCCGCTTCTTCAACTCCGAGAACTGGGCGGAAAACCCACCCGCGGTGTTGCCGGGACGGACGGCCGACGAACCAGTCCCGCTGGTGGCCCCGCCGACGCTGGAGCCGGTAGCGCCTGTGCCGGAAACGGCCCCATCGGCAGTGATGGCCTCGACGTCAGAGGCCCGGATGAGGCGTTGCTGACCGTCTTTGGTCTTGATCTGATAGCTGGACCCGACGCGGGTAACCTCGCCCTCGATGACGGTGCCGTCCTTGAGCTTGACGACATCGGCGGAGACTTGGATGGCCGCCACGGTCAGAAGGAGGGCGATTGCGGTCAGGAGGGCCGCCAGCCGGTGCCAGGGAGCGAGAAGAGCGGTCCTTTTCATGGACGACCTCACCAGAGAAGCGAAATATTGACCCCGCGGAAGCCGGCGAATGCCGAAAGACGCCCAACGGCCGCCGAACCGCTTATCAGCCGATCATTCAGCTTACCAGATACGGGAGCGGGAACAAGGCTTTAATGAAGCCAGCCGATGCGTCCGGAAGCATGTTTTGTGCGGGATCTTGACGGGGCGCAGCTTGCCTGGGGCGGTTCGAAGACCCTATAGTGCCCGACCCACCGCCGCCCCAGCCGGGCGGCGGGTGGCATTCCCGGTGTGCCGCCGGGCCCGAGACCCGCCGAGACCGAGACACGATGCCGACGATCAACCAGCTCATTAAGAAGCCGCGCAAGCCGCTTGCAGCGATCAACAAGGTCAAGGACCTGCAGCGTAGCCCGCAGAAGCGTGGGGTCTGCGTGCAGGTGAAGACGATGACGCCGAAGAAGCCCAACTCGGCGCTGCGGAAGATCGCCCGCGTACGGCTCTCCAACGGCAAGGAAGTGACGGCCTACATTCCGGGTGAGGGGCACAACCTGCAGGAACACAGCATTGTGCTTGTCCGCGGCGGGCGCGTGCGGGATTTGCCGGGCGTCCGGTACCACGTGGTGAGAGGCACCCTGGACACGCTGGGTGTTTCGGACCGCAAGCAGGGTCGCAGCAAGTACGGTGCGAAGAAGGGCAAGTAGGTGTTCGGACCCGGGAGCCGGCCAGTTGAATGGCCGGGGGCGGACAGGTAGGGGGCTCGAGTAATCCGGAGTATTCCCGCGCCGAGCGGGGAGAAACATCCACCAGGAAACGGAGCAGACAAGAAATGGCCTACAAGAAGTTCACCGCCAGCGAGGAGATGCTGAAGCCGGATCCCCGGTTCAACAGCAAACTTGCCGGCAAGTTCATCAACTGCCTGATGTACGACGGCAAGAAGCTGGTCGCGCAGAAGGTGTTCTACGACGCGATGGAGGAAGTGGCGAAGAAGATCGCCGACGTCCCGCCGGTGGAGGTCTTCGAGACCGCCATCAACAACATCAAGCCTTATGTGGAGGTTCGCTCCAAGCGCGTGGGCGGGGCCAACTATCAGGTGCCGATGCAGGTAAACCGGCGGCGGCAGCAGTCGCTGGCAATCCGCTGGCTGCTGGATGCCTGCCGGGCGGAATCGGGGCGGCCGATGAGCCGGATCCTTGCCGACGAGTTGGTGGCGGCCTTCAACAAGGATGGCAAGGCGATGAACAAGCGTGAGCAGACGCACCGCATGGCGGAGGCGAACAAGGCGTTCGCCCACTTCGCGTTCTGAGGCGCACAGCAGGGTCTTTTGGCAGCGACCGGCGCGATGCGCCGGTCGCTTTCGTTTAGAAGCCCGGCACGGGCGCCGCTATCCTCCGCGTGAGATGATCGACCTCAAGGCCCTGCGTGAGAACCCCGACCGCTACCGCCGCGGAGCGGAGCTGAAGCGGTATGACCCGACCGCCGTGGATGCGGCCCTGGAGGCGGACAGGCAGCGTGTGGAGGCCCAGCAGGAGCACGACCGCCTTCGTGCCGAGCAAAACACGGCCGGGAAGGACGTCGGTAAGCTGAAGGGGGATGAGAAGCAGGCCGCCATTGCGCGCCTTGGGGAGCTAAAGGGCCGCGTGAAGGCGGCGGAGGAGCGGCAGAAGCAGGCCGAGGCGGCGCTCTCGGAGGCGGTTCTGAGGATCCCACTGCCTCCGGACGAGGATGTGCCGGTGGGGAAGGATGAGACGGAAAACGTGATCCTGCGCTACGTGGGAGAGCCGCGGCGCTTCGATTTCGAGCCAAAAGATCACATCACGCTGGCCCAGGCGCTTGGATTGGCGAGCTTCGAGGCGGGGGTGAGGCTGGCGGGCTCGCGGAGTTATGTTCTGACCGGGGCGGGGGCACAGCTTCATAATGCCGTGCTGCGGCTGGCTTTAGAGATGATGACGATAGAACATGGCTTCTCGCCGGCGGTCGTGCCCGTGCTGGTGCGGGAAGAGGCCCTGGTGGGGACGGGCTTCTTCCCGGCGGGGCGGGACAGCGTTTATCAGGTTGGGCCGGGGACGGATGACCTGTTCCTGGTCGGCACCGGCGAGGTCGGATTGACCGCGATGCATATGGGGCAGACGCTCGAGGGGAGCCAGCTTCCGCTGAAGTACACGACGATCAGCACCTGCTTCCGCCGCGAGGCGGGGACGTATGGGAAGGACACGGCGGGGTTTTATCGCGTGCACCAGTTCGACAAGTGTGAGCAGGTGGTGATCTGCCGAAATGACGTGGCGGAGTCGAGGCGGTGGCATGCGGCGATGCTGGGGTACAGCGAGCAGATGCTGCAGAAACTGGGGCTGGCGTACCGGGTGGTGCAATGCTGCACGGGGGATCTGGGTGTGAAGAACGCCAGCATGATCGACGTGGAGACGTACATGCCCAGCCGCAGCCGCGGGGGGGATCCGAAGACGGCATATGGCGAAACGCACTCGGCCAGCCGGCTATACGACTTCCAGGCGCGCCGGCTGAACCTGCGTTACCGGGACGCGGATGGCAAGGTGCAGTTCTGCCACACGCTGAACAACACGGTGGTTGCGAGCCCGCGGATCCTGATCCCGATCCTGGAGAACTACCAGAACGCCGACGGCAGCGTGACGGTGCCGGAGGCGCTGCGGGGGTACATGAATGGCCGGGAGGCGATAAGGCGAGAAGGGTGAGGTCAGGGGAAAGCAGTAAAGTAGATGCAGCAACACGCCCGCGATCGAGGATCGCGGGCGTGACTTTGCGTCAGATTGTCGTTGCGAATCACGCGCTGAGCACGATGTCGCCGAAGATGTTGCCGTCGACCTGAAGGTCATCAATGCGGGTCGCCTGGACGACAGCGCCTTCCTTGATGTCGCCGCCGACGAACAGGCTGCCGATCTCCTGGGTTGCCCGGACGTAGGCCCCGGTACGGATGTGCCGTCCGACGAATATCTCGTCGATGCGGCTCAGGGCGCGGACGGTGGCGGGGGTGACAGTGGCCACCGCGGGATCATCGGTGGGCGCATCGAGATCGCGGAAGGCGGTGATGGTGCCGATGCCAACGTCGCCGCTGATGAATCCGTAGATGTCCTCTGCGGAGACGCGGTTGAAGTAGCCATCAGGCCCGTCGGCCCGGAGGGATGTGTCCTTCCAGATGAGTCGGCCGGCGGTGACCTCACCGATCTGGCCGGAGATCCGGACCTGGGTGTTGAACAGGTCGCGGGAGGCGTTGAAGCGGTTGAGGTCGCCGGCCTCGACGCGCAGGCCGTGGGTGCTGCGGGCGGTAATGCGATTGACGAGCTGGCCGAAGTCAATGCTCGTCCCGAAATCTGGGCTCAGGGCGTTACCGGCACCGAAGCTCTCGCCGATCTGCTCGAAGTTGCCGATTGCGTTGAGGGCGGCGGGATTGTTGCGGATCACAACGGCCTCCACCCGGTCCAGGTTGCGTGTCCCCGAGATGCGGGTGTTCTCCATGACACCGCTGTTGGTGACGCGGCGACGACGCGGGTTGATGTCCGTGGGCAGACCCAAGGCCCGCCGCAGGTCGTTGGCGGGGGAAAGGAACTGGTTGGTGTAGGGATCGAACTCGAGGCCTTCGCCGCTGAAGTCGACTGTGGGCGAGAAGTCGTTGACGTTCAGGAGCTCGGCGTCGCCGATGGCGCGGACGGTGCCGACATCGCGCCCGAGCCCGATGAGCATCCCGCGGAGGCCGAAGCCGTCGCCCTCCACCAGGGAGACCGTGCCCTCTTCCGGCACGCGCACCTCGGAGTTGAAAATGCCAAATCCTCCACTCACGCGGACGTTGAGAATGTCCGCGGCAACGATCCGGGAGCCGATGATACCGCCGCCGCCAGTGACGAGGATCTCGTCAAACTCGTAAAAGACTGTTGAAGCGTCTTCCCCGCCGCCTTCGGCATAAACGTAGCCGCCGGCAGCGCCGGGATGATGGAAGTCGAACTCGCGGGTCGTGGCGAAGTTGGCGTCAGCGATGCTTCCGCCGCGAAGCGGGAGGCTCAGAATGTCAGCGCCGATGATCGACCCGCCGTTGAGGCGAATGGAGTTGATTTCGTTGGCGACGACGTCACCGCGGATGTCAGAGCCGTCTCGCCCGACGAGATCGACGATAAAGCCCTCAGCATAGAGTCCGGCAAAGGCCAGGTTGCCGCTCCCGCTGGCGAGGACGCCTTCGCCGATGTCGACGAAGGTCATTTCGCCGAAGACGTCGCCGGAGGCCGGCGTGGCGGCCACGATCGGGCCGGCAATCCCTTCAAAGCGGTCGGGATTGAAGCGGCCATCGAAGTTCGGGCGGACGTTTCCAATGATGCCGGGCAGTTCGCCCAGGCGCTCGGTACCGATGCCGCCAAAGCCGCCGGTTCCGCCGCCGTCGATGCCGCCGATGCCGTCGCCGGCGTCACCGATGGCTTGCGGGCCCGGAT
>JBGTBZ010000244.1:0-2478 GCA_041749155.1 Phycisphaerae bacterium | reverse complement strand
CCGTCGACAGCGGCACGCACCTGATCCTGGCGGCCAAGACACGCATCGGCAACGGCTCGGATGCGCCGGACTTCGACGACCTGCTTTACCACGCGTGGCGGCGCTGCCGGGTGGCTGCGGTGGTGGCCGACGCCGGTTATGATTCGGAGGCGAACCACCGCATCGCGCGGCAGGAGATGGGTGTGCGGTCGCTTATCGCGGTGGGGATCGGCCCCGTCGAAGAAACCCCCGTCAGGACGATGGAGGCGACACGTGAAGAAGCGGCTCTCAAACAACCCGGCGGATCAGAAGCTGTACGCCCAGCGCAGCCAGAGCGAGACGACCCACAGCATGATGAAGCGGAACATGAGCTCGGCCCTGCGTGCCCGCACGCCCGAGCGTCAGAAGAAGGAGATGATGCTGCGGGTGCTGGTGCACAATATCACCCTCCTTTGTGACGAGATGGAGGGTTGAGACAGAGCCGGACTGTCCCCTTTTCTTCCCTTTCGCCCCCTACCCGGCCGCCTATCGTCGCGAGGCGAGGATGCTCCTGACGGCCAAGTTCAACTGGACCGGCCCCAACGCCGGAACCGATCTGCATGTTAAGGGCGAAGGTCCGGGCGGTTATGACTTCTTTGCGATTCTGGGCGACAACCAGATAAATCGGGTGCTCTGGTTGGCGGGCAGCACGCTGACGCTCATCGACGCCGCGGAATCGCCGTTCACCGATACGATCGAGCACTTTGACACCTTCAACGTGAAGTGGAGTATCTCGACGGACGCGGGCCAGACCTGGTCAGCGGTTGGGGTGACGAAGAACCAGGTGTATACGCTGCTGGAGGCGCCGAATACCTCCGATGGCAAGCTCTACCATACGGTCGCGCACATCGCGACGGCCCCGCCCGTGAAGGGCCTGAAGGATGAGGCGGCGGTGGTGAACGCGATCTGGTCACAGTTCGCCGACAAGGAAGTGCGCCGAGTCGATGGCAGCTTGTTGAGCTATTACGGCTTCCGGGACGAGAACGACAATAGTACGTGGGATCCAGGCGTTGACACGGACTTCAACAACACCACTTTGTGTACCATCGCCAGCACAGGCGGGTTGCTGGCGAACCTTAACGGCCAGTGCAACTCATGGGCTGAGTTCTTCGCAGATACTCTTGCTGCTCACCGCATAACTGCTCTACGCGTGCGCGTTGATGCCAAGCATGACTACTTTGCGATCAACAACTGGGCAACTGCCGGAGCGGGGCCGTGGCGCATTATTGACTTAGACGCGGGCGTCGATGGCGCCGCCGCCGTCGCGCCGGCCAATGGTGAGGCTGCGGACGCGGCGGGAGCCAGTGGGCAGGGCCACTCTCCCAATCCACCCTCCAACTTCAAGAACCACTTTATCGTCTTTTTCGACGGCAAGTACTACGATCCGTCATATGGCCTCGGCCCTTACACGGACAAGAAGGCCTATGAGGATGATGCATTTGCTGGAAGCATCCGCGTCAATCCACCAGGCTTTGCTCCTGGCGCCTGGATCTTCGCGAAACCTGCAGATGATGGTGATCCGGCCGACGACGGAGATCTCATCGCCACCTTTACACTGCTATGAGGTGTCCCGTGAGTAGACTTACGAAGGTGTCGGTCACGTCGATCCTCGCGACGCTGTTTGCACTACTAACGACTCTTGCTATGGTCGAGAGCGCGAGAAAAACGCCGGGCGATTGTCAGTCGACTGAGGCGATATTGGATCAGCTGTTTCATGCTGAGACACTGAATGAACTCTATCGCCAGCCGAGCCTATGGCGTTCTGAGTTGTCGCCGGAGGAGCGAAAGTCGCTTGTGGTGGCGCTCATTCCGCACCTCTGGTCGCAGCAGTCTCTCCGGCTTGCATTGCCTGAGGGCACAGTCATCGAGCCACGGTACGACTGGTCCAAGGGAATCCCCCAGGAGGTGCAGCAGGCGGACCGGCGAATCCGGCACGACTTGTCAATGGCAGCGGGTCGCGCAACTTGGGCCCTTGAGGAGTTGCTCTTGTGCTCACTGCCCGTTGTCTTCTGGAGAGGCGCTGAGGCCGACGCGCGGTCGGAGGCCATCGCCAGGACGTGCCAGGGAATTGTCGCTGCGATGGATGTGCCTCTTGTCGATGGGACAGAACGAGCGCCGGTGGAGCAGCGGCTTGCCGCGGCCCAGTCGGAGGACTCAAGGCCTCGTTTGCTGGCGGAACTCGCGAACGATTCGTCGGCCGAAGTGCGTGCCGCGGTGGCGGCGAATAGACAAACCCCGCTCGAGACGGTGCGGAAGTTAGAGTCGGACCCGGATATGGCTGTGAGGGCGGCGGCCAAGGAGAATGCTCGCCATGCTCGGTCGCTGCTACGTGATCCGGAGTGATCACTTAGGAAGAGCGAAAAAGGGGACAGTCAGAATAATCGCTGACAGGCGCGCCGCCGCCCGTCCCCGTCTACTCAAAGCTCCACTCGCTCCCTCCCGCGCTCGTCGAAGCCGCCA
>JBGTBZ010000243.1:0-17802 GCA_041749155.1 Phycisphaerae bacterium | reverse complement strand
CTGCCGGGCTTCGGCATGCGCCCGCTCAGCAGCCCGCAGCCGCTGCTCAGCGCGGGCAACCTCGCGTTCAGCCGACTCCCTCCTGCCGTAGGTCAGCGACACGCCGTTGCGGTCCAACGCAACGCTCCCATGGTTTGCACCGGCGGTAGCTGCTGTCCCAAGAGCGCAGATGACCGCCGCACCAATCGCGATCGCCCGTTCCATAATGTCGCTCCATTTCAAGGGGTTACATCCGCCAGGAGAGACACTCCCGAAGACCCGACGTTTGCCGCGGGCTTCCTACCATTGGCTCCCTTGCCCCCACTGAAGTTCGAGCTTCTCGCCAGCGACGGTCGCGCCCGCCGCGGGCGCGTGCAGACGCCCCACGGCACCTTTGAGACGCCCGCATTCATGCCGGTGGGGACGCAGGGCACGGTCAAGGGCCTGACGCCGCAGTTGGTGGCCGACACCGGGTCTGAGTGCATCCTGGGCAACACCTACCACCTCATGCTCCGGCCCGGCGAGCAGACGGTGGCAGCGCTAGGCGATCTTCACGGCTTCATGGCGTGGCCCGGTCCAATACTCACCGATTCCGGCGGGTTCCAGGTGTTCTCCCTGGCGCATATCAGCCGCATGGACGAGGACGGCGTCACGTTCCGCAGCCATATCGACGGCAACAGCGTGCGCTTGACCCCCGAGCGATCCATGCAGGTACAGAATACGCTCGGCGCCGACATCATCATGATGTTCGACCACTGCCCACCCGGCGACGCCCCACAGGTTGTGCAGCGGGAGGCGATGGACCGGACCCTTCGGTGGGCCGAGCGCTGTGTGGCTGCCCATGCCCGCCCGCATGAGCAGGCTCTCTTCGGCATCGTGCAGGGCGGCACGGACCTCAAACTTCGCGAAAGTTGCATCCATCGCCTCTCGGAACTGAATCTCCCCGGCTACGCCCTAGGCGGCCTGGCGGTAGGAGAGGGATTTGAAGCGACCCGCGGCGTTCTGAATCACTGTGCCCCGCTGCTCCCGGCAGACCGCCCCAGGTATCTGATGGGCGTGGGTTACCCCCGTGACATCGTCGAGGCCGTCTCGTGCGGGGTTGACATGTTCGACTGCGTCCTGCCGACCCGCAACGGCCGGAGCCTGGTCTGCTTCACGCGCAATGAGGGGATGCTCCGGCTGAAGAATGCCAGGTTCGCGCAAGATCCCGGGGCCATCGAGCCCGGCTGCGACTGCTACGCCTGCCGGTGCTTCTCACGGGGGGCCATCCGGCACTTTTATCTGGCCGGCGAAATGCTTGGCCCCATACTGGCGAGCCTGCATAATATCCGCTTCTTCCAACGCCTGGTGGCCGATTTGCGTGCGGCCATCAGTGCCGGCGCCCTGGAGGAGTTTCGGCGAAACGACCCGCGCGCTGGGCTGGCGCAGCCGGCCGGGGGGGAACGTCCGCCGCACCAGCATCGCCCAGCGAAGCAGGGGCCAAACCTCCCCGAAGACGACGAACAGTCCCCGCAACCCAGATCGGCCCGCGCCAGCTAGTACCGTCCGCCTCGCCGGGCTTCCAACCAACATACGACATGCTTGACTTCGCGTTCGAATCTCCGCTCTGGCTCGCCATGTCCCAGGATGGTTCGGCCATCGAGCCGGGCACCGAGCCCGCTCCCAGCGCGCTGGACGACAGCGCCACCCAGGCGCCCGGTGGGACTGGGACACCACCTGCCGGCAACGTACCCGGCTGGTACGGCCTGCTGAGCAGCCCGCTGATCCCACTGATACTCATATTCGTCGTCTTCTACTTCTTCATGATCAGCGGCAACCGCCGTAAGGAGAAGCAGCGGCAGGAGCTGGTCTCCAGCCTCGCCCGCGGAGACCGCGTGACGACCATCGGGGGGATTATCGGGAACGTCGTCGATGCCAGCGGCGATGAAGTGGTCCTGAAGATCGACGAGAATAACAACACCAAGATGCGCATCACCCGCGGCGCCGTCGCCAGCGTGGTCAAGGCCGACGGCAGCGACAAAAAGTAAGCCGCCTCGGCCATTCGTCCGTGTCCGCACTCTGCTCTTTCGCCCATGCCCACCAAGTACACCGGTCGCGTGCTGACGATCCTCGTCGTGATGTACATCGCGCTGAGCGCGATCTATCCCCGCGCACCATTCAGCATCTTTTTGCCGATCAGCGAGCAGGCGATGTCCTGGAGCCACAACCTACGCCCGGGCATCGACATGGTGGGCGGGACAAGCCTGCTCTATGAGATCGACGCCCCGGAGGGTGTCCAGCGCAGCGGCCTGGCGGAGCAGGTGGCGACAGCCCTGAAGCGTCGGGTCGATCCCCAGGGCGTTCGCAACCTCATCTGGCGGCCGCAGGGCGATACCCGTCTCGAGATCCAGATGCCTCTCACCGGCAACTCCAAGGCCGCGGAGGCGATTCGCGACGAATACCTGAGTGCCCAGGGGCGCCTCAGCGACTTGAACGTCACGCCCGCACAGGTGCTGCGGGTGATCGAGAGTTCCGAGGGGGAAGCGCAGGAGGTGGAGTTGGCGCGCCTCGCTCAGGGCAGCGAGGCCCGTCGGGCGGTCTTCGCCGACCTCGTCGCCGCTCACAATCGCCTCAAGAACGCACGGGAAAGCGGAATCATCCCCGAGATCGAGGCCGCGCAGTCGGATTACGCCGCCGCGCGGGCAGGAATTCAGGATACCAACCTAAACGTCGAGCAGGTCAATGTCGCCCTGGATGCCGATGTGGACGTGCGGCGGCAGCGGATGGAGGAGTTCGCCGAGCGCAACGGCGGTTTTCCGCAGCGACAGGAGGCCTTGGAGGCCTATGCCGCCGCCTACGACCGCTATAAGCAGGTCCGCGACGACATCGCCGACACTGCCAGCCTAAAACGGCTGCTCCAGGGCAGCGGCGTGCTGGCGTTTCACATCGTCGCGATCGACCTGCCGGCTACGGAGTACGCGCAGTGGGTTGAAAAGCTCATGACCAGCGGCCCGCGCCCGCGGGCAGGTGACCCGGTTCGCTGGCTGCAGGTCGAGCGGGAGAGCGCCGCCAGCGGCTACCAGACGGTAACCGGGCCCGATGGTAACCGTTACATGCTGGTGCACACCAGCGATGCCAAATCACTGGATGACAAGGATGACAAGTGGGGGCTTCAACGGGCCGGCCCTGGTCAGGATGACCGCGGTGGCCGGGCGGTGTCTTTCGTGCTGGATGCGATGGGCGGCCGGCTCTTTGGCGAGCTTAGCGGTGCGCATGTCGGCCAGCCGCTGGCCATCGTGCTCGACGAGAAGATCATTTCCGCGCCGCGGCTGGATTCGGCGATCCACGGCAGCGGGATCATCACCGGGGGCCCCGCTGGCTTTAGCGATGCAGAGGCCGAATACCTGATCAACACGCTCAACGCCGGCGCCCTTCCCGCGCAGCTGAGCAAGGACCCGATTGCGGAGCGGACTGTCGGGCCGCAGCTTGGCGAGGACAACCTGCGCGCCGGGCTGATCGCGTGCGCCTTTGGCATCCTGATCGTGGCCGGCTTCATGATCAGCTACTACTACCTCTCCGGCGTCGTCGCCACGATCGCCGTGCTGATGAACATGACGCTGATCCTGGGCAGCATGGCGGCAATGAACGCTACTTTCACGCTTCCCAGTATCGCCGGCATCATCCTGGCGCTGGGTATGAGCGTGGACGCCAACGTGCTCATCTTCGAGCGCCTGCGAGAGGAACAGGCCCGGGGTCTTTCTCTTCGGATGGCTCTCCGCAACGCCTATGACCGCGCCCTCAGCGCCATTCTGGACTCGAACATCACCACCGGCATCACCGCCCTGATTCTCTACGTTTTCGGCAGCGAGGAAGTAGCCGGTTTCGGTCTCACGCTGCTCATCGGCATCTTCGCCTCGCTTTTCACGGCCCTCTTCGTCACCAAGACTATTTTCGGCATTCTGGTTGATAAGGTCGGCCTCGAGGACCTGCGAAGCATTCCGCGGACATTCCCGAAATGGAACAGGCTGCTCACGCCCAACATCGACTGGATGAGCAAAGCCCCGTATCTCGGGACGCTGAGCCTCGCCCTTATCGTCGTCGGCTGCGTGCTGTTCGGCGTCTACTTCGCGCGCGATCGCGTGCTCGACATCGAGTTCGCCGGCGGGACCACCGCCCAGTTCGACCTGCGCGAACCTACCCGCATCGAGGAGATCCGTTCACTGCTGGCCGATGAGAGCGGGCCGCTGCAGGACGCACAGATTGTCGCCATCGAGCCTCCTGCAGGCCTGCCCAACAACACCAGCTACGAGGTCGTCGTTCCCGAGAAGAACAAGGCCGCCGTCACCGCCGCCATCGTGGAGCGACTGGGGACGCGCCTGAACATGCGCGAGGCCAGCACCTTCTCCGGCTACGACAGCGATTACGACCAGGTCGTCGGCCACGCCGTATACCCGATCGAGCCGAACCTTGACGACGTCGGCGGGCTCACTGTCTCGCCCAATCTCCTTGCTACCCACGCCGGGGGAGTCGCCATCGTCTTGCGCGACATGCAGCCCATGCTGTCGGCGGAGCATCTACAGGAGCGATTTAACCAGCAGAGGCTCAAGGGCGTCTATGACGCCGAAGGACTTCGCGGCAGCGTCAATGTGGATGTTGAGGACTTCCCGGAGCAGAAATCCGCCGTTCTGCTCATAAGCAACGACCGCTACGTCTATGACGCGGCTGATGCCGACATCGCCCGCGAATGGCGGCTGGAGTTCGCTGATCCCGCCTGGACCCTCATGCGCGACGCGGTTTCGAACCCGGACGAGCTTCAGAAGGTCACGAACATCGGCAGCCAGGTCGCGGGCGAGTTCAAGAGGGACGCCCTGATCGCCATGGTGCTCAGCGTCTTGGCTATCGTGGCCTACATCTGGCTCCGGTTTGGAGATCTGAAGTTCGGAGGGGCAACTGTTCTGGCCCTGCTGCACGACACGCTCTTCGTAATCGCTGCCATAGGCTACGCTCACTTGTTGACGGAGCCTTGGTTGCTGGGCGGCATAGTGGGAGACCTGCTGCTCCTGAACCCGTTCCGGCTGAATCTGACGATGGTCGCCGCCATCCTGACGGTCATGGGCTTCAGCATGAACGACACCGTCGTCGTCTTCGACCGCATTCGGGAGAATCGAGGCAAGTACGGCAAGTTGACGCGGCAGGTCGTCAATGATTCGATCAACCAGACCCTCTCCCGAACGCTGCTGACCGGCGGAACCACCCTTTGCACAATCTTCCTGATGTACGTGATTGGCGGCCCCGGAATTCACGGCTTCACGTTCGCCATGTTGGTGGGCATCGTGACTGGCACGTACAGCTCGATTGCCATCGCCAGCCCCGTCCTGCTTTGGGGCCATCTTCGCGAAAGAGTGCCGGCTGGAACGCCGGTTACCGCTTGATGGGCGACCAGGCCTAGCCCCCAGCCCCATAGGGCGATTTTTCATCCACGAAGGCCCTCGAAGCTTGAGCCAGCCGGGAAAGCTGTTAGATTGACGCACTGGCGCAGGCCTCGCGCGTGGAGACGCGCGCCTGCCCGATGGGCCCCGGTTCCATCCGCGGACCCGTTTCTCCCTTTACGGGAAAGGATGCCCGTCATGGCACTCTTGCGCAAAGATCTGAGAATCGGCTTCCTCGCCGGCGGCTTTCTGCTCGTTCTGGCGATCGGCTATGCCCTCGTACTCACTTTTTCCGGCAGCGAGGCACCCACCCATGTCTCGCTGGGCGATTTGGACCTGCCGGAGACGGTTCTGGGAGATGGCGCGTCCAAGCCGGCGGACCAAACAGGCTCCGAGGCGGAGCCTGCTGCCGGCATCCCGCTACCCGGCATGCTGGTAAATACCCGGGCAACGGCAAGTGACGACTGGAGCGTCTTTGGCGTGAATGGCAACCCGCCGCACGTCACTGAGACGCCCACAAGAAAGGCCACTGAGCCTCTTCCCGAAGCTCCACTCGAGGATTTCACGCCCACGCCAAACCTGAATCAGCCCGTCCCCGCAAACCCTCCCGCAGGCTCATCGCCAGTGATGGGCGGTCCGGGAGACGCCGATGTCCCGCAAGAGGGCCTCGCAAACGTCCGGACGCATGTGGTCGAGGCGGGCGACAGCTTCTCGACCATCGCCAAGAAGTACTATGGCGATATCAACCTTTACACGATCATCCAGCGGGCCAATCCTGGCGTCGATTCCCGCAGGCTCAGGCCGGGGCAGCGGCTGCTGATTCCCGACCAGTCCTCGATCCCAGCGGCGCCCGCTTCCCCGGCCTCTGATCAGCCTGCTGGCGCCGCCGATGCTCCCGGGACGTACACGGTCGCTCCGGGCGATACGCTCTCGCTTATCGCCTCCCGCAAACTTGGCAGGGCGGCTCTCTGGGAGGATATCTACAAGCTTAACCGCGACGTCATCGGCCCGGATCCAGCCAACCTCAAGGTCGGCATGAAGCTCAAGCTGCCCGCCCAGTAGCAGCCCTCAGGCCACGCCAGCAAGCAGCGACACCTCCCGCCGCGCCAACAGTCCGCGCGGGGCAGAGCGTCCTGCAAGCCGGAGCCGCCGGCCGAACCGCTGCTCCACGCGCGAAAAGAGCAGCGACGTCTCGGTGTCCAGGCCTCCCTCTGCCGCATCGAGCAGCTCGAGCGCCTCGGCGACGCGAACCGACTCGCGAAAGCCAGGCACCCGCGCCAGCTCCAGGAGAACGAAACCGGTCGCAAACAGGTCGCCCGCCCATCCGCCATACCGCTCTTGCGCATGTCCGAGATGGCGGAGCCCATGCCGGATCGCCCGCTCAATCGAAATGCCCCGTCCCTGCACATCCAGCGGAATCCAGCGAAGGCCATAAGGGGCCGCGTGATCGACTCGCTGGCCCGCAACTGCGTGCAGCCCTCGGATGCACAGCGCCGTCAGCATCGCCCGCTCCGGCAGACTATCGCCCCAGCTTCCGTCGCGATTCTGCGACAGCAGCAGGCGCTGGCGCAATTCCGTCGCTATGGGTAAGTGGGCCTGGTTCAACTCACCCAATCGCAGCAACGCGACCGCCCCAGCGGCCAGCGGCCCGCCCAGCCGCTCATCGACCCGGAGCCCAGCTTCCACCCGCCCTTCCAGAAGCTTGCGCATGAGCTGGCGATATCGTGCGGTTTGCCAGAGCCTGAGAAGCATCGAGGGCGAGAGCATGGCGTAGTTCCGGTTGCTCGTCCGTCCGTCAACGGGCGCGGTCGCTGTACGGTAGGACGATGTTCGGTATTATGCGCACACCAACCGAGTCAGGCAAGCCCTGTTGTACGATAAAAGTTAGGATTGATCCGATACGGCGTAAGGCCAGCACTGGCAGGTGTTTGCGTCGATTCTAGAAGCGTCGGCCGCACTGCCGACAGTACGCCGCAAACCCCGGGTGCTCTTCGCGGCAATGTCGGCAACGCTTCCGATCAGTCGCTGCAGCGTGGCTTCGACTGTCCTCCGCCGTTTTCGCGACGGCGGCGAAGATCCCCCAAAGGGCGAAACAAAGGGCCACAAAGACCCAAAACGAGTCACCGCTTGCCAGTGGCAGGGGCGCCAGATTCAAAAGGGAAGCACTGTCCATCGCCATGGCCTCCACTCCAATGGTACTCCAGTTCCACCAGGGAGTTGCTAGCGAAAATCGAGCCACTTCAGGCGTAGCTGTGCAGGCCCACCAGGAAGAAATTCACCCCGATCCAGTTGAAGAGCATTACAAAGAACCCGACCACCGCCAGCACGGCCGTCCAGAGTGCCTTCTCCATTGTCACCAGGCGAACGTGGATGATGATCAGGTAGACGATCCAGGTGACCAGGGCGAAGGTCTCTTTCGGGTCCCAGCCCCATGGGCGGCCCCAGCTCATGTCCGCCCACACGGCGCCAAATACCACGCCGGCGCCCAGGATCCAGAAAGCCAGTTGAAGCACCACCAGGTTTGCCGCATCCAGCCGGGCCAGGAGGGTCTGCGGCCGGTCGCTCCGCAACTCCGTGGTGAAGGCGCCGGCGCTTGCCGGTTGCTCGGCCACCGGGATGAACAACACACGCCCCAGTGTTCGCCAGAATCCCCGCGGCCCGGAGGTGGCGGGGGGCGCGTCGCCGATCGATGTGCCCAGGCCATTGAAGTAGGCAAAGAGCCACCAGATGGCCAGCAGGAAGCTCATGCCGATCAGTGCGTAGCTGGCAGTCACCATGGTCACATGGATATACAGCCAGTAGCTCATCAGGATCCCCGCGGCATGCCGGATCTCACCACCGATGTCGCGGCCGAAGACGTAGGGGGCGGCGAACAATGCGATAAGGGCCAGCCATCCCACGAAGCTGGCAGCGGCCCCGAACAGCCCACCACCGGGCTTGCGGCGGCGCATCTCCAGCACCAGGCCCACCAGGGCCCCGAACCAGGCGCTGAACATCACGCTCTCGAACTGGTTTTTGATCGGGATGGAATGGAACCAGTCATCGGTGCTCTTCTCGACCAGCCACCAGCGGATGCCAATGCCCACCGTATGCACAAGAAAGGCCAGCAGCATGAAGCGCAGCCCCCATAGCCGCAATCCCGGCGTGCTGCTGTAGGTGGAGACCAGAAAGAGGGCGAACGCCACGAAGTAGAGGGCAGCGCCAGGAAGTGTCAGTTTTGCCAGCCTGTTGTAAATCACCTCGCCACGCCGCTTTGTCGCCGACGGATACACCGATGGCGAGACCGTCTCCAGCGCCGCCGCCAGCTCATTTGCGGCGGCACTTGCCTGGGCGGCATCCTGGGCCATCCACGCTTCGTGAAGTCTGATCGCCGCCTTCACGGCCTCATCCGCCTCCGCGGGGGGGTAGTCGGCCATCGGCTCGGCAACCGCGACGCCTGCCCGGTGCAACATGAGGTTGTCGAGGGTCTGCCAGAGCGGCTGCCCGGCCCCCACCGGCGGCGGGACCACCCGGGCCGTGGGAAACAGCTCCCCCATGAGCATCGCCTCTACCGCGCCCGCCGCCTGGCGGACCTCGGTGACGGCGTCCAGCTTACGCAGGTCTTTGCTCTCGATTTCCGTGAGCAGTTCCTGCACCTCGGGACGGTAATAGGTCCGCAGACTGATCCGGGCAGTCTTCAGGAACTGGCGACGCGGCTCGGCTTCGGTGATGTCCAGCGCATCAGCCACATCCTCGCGCAAGGGGAGGTGCCGGATCTTTATTACGTCGCGATCCACCCAGGCCTGCGGGCGGTAGCTCATGTCCAGCAGCGTCGCCAGCGGGTCGTGCCCGTCGATGCTGCTGCGGCCGTAAATGGAGTTCACCACCTGTCGGCTGAAGGTGTCGAGGGTCTTGAGGGTCGAATTATGCTGCGTGGTCGCCCGCTGAAGCGCCCGAAGATCCACTCTATCGATGAAAGCGGCACCTACCTCGGCCGGCGCCTGATCCTGCGGGGCCGCCAGCACTTGGGACGACCAGAGGGCGCACAGGCCGGCGGACACGAACACGAGCAGAGTTCTCTTTAGGGGGTAAATCATTATGCCAGCACCTCTTGCGCGAGTTGCTTACGTCCCTCTCTGCGACCCCAACGCCTCGAATCAGCGGCGCCTGTGCCCGAATACTGCTCGAGCGCCTTCTGCTTCATCCGCCGGATGATGATCGGCTTGACGTAGAACGCGTAGAGCAGGCCCATCACGATCATCACGCACGCGACGGTCATGGTCACGACGCCGGGCCTGTTGCCCACACCAAGCACTGTGAACTGCTGGCCCTCCGGATCCCATTGGTTCTGATAGAGCAGCCAGGACTCTTTTGGCCAGATCTTCCCCAGGGGCCCGCCCATAGCGGTTTCGAAGTAGACCGGGGAGTTTAAATGCGCCGTCGCGGGCCGCTGGTGGCCGGTCCGAGCGTCTATCAGCGTCAGGTGGCTCTTGAAGTCGCGCATTGCCGACTGCGGAGTGAAATCGCCGGCGTACGGCACCAACTCGAAGCTATCAAGCTGCACGACCGCGGGGATCGGACGCTTTGTGTTGCCAAGCTGAAGCTGGATTGGAGTTTGCGCGCCGGGAATGTGCACTTCGCCCAGTTGCCATGCCTGCTGGTCGATCCATTGCGTGAAAGGGACCTGCACGAAATGCTCCCAATCCCCCCGGCTGAGCCGGACGGTGATCACCTGCATCGCCCCCGATTCACCCGCCCGGCGGTCCCGCTGCTGAGGTGGGACTTCCGTCACCCACTCCTGACGCGCCACGCCGTCCACGCGCTCCACGTCCAGTTCGATCGAAACCGGACGCATTTCCCCGGAATGTGTGTCGGGCATTGTGCCATCGATCCGGATCGGGATGGCGCCCTCCTCCCGATAGCTGAGTTCCGCAGGTCGTGTATTGCTCGCCAGGACCTGCCAGATTCCGGGCTCGCCAGCCTTTGTGAGGAAGGTGTGCCGTTCCGTCTCGCCGGCATGCGGTGCCAGGTGCAGGCCATCGGCGTGGGCGTAGCGGAGCACCAGATCACGGTCCAGGGGCTCTGTCTGCCTCTGGCCCTTGGGGCCGGCCCCGGGAGCATCCATTACAAAGTCGGTCTGGATCGGCAGACCGTCCAGCACGTACCGCCGAAAGGTCTTGCCGTGCGATGAGCCGGCGGGGGGGTGAACCAGCAGCTCAAGCGTGTCGATGGGCTCGCCGGTCCCTGCCATCGGGAAGCTCGGAAGGAACTCGACGGCTTCGATGTCGTACCCGGTTTCACCGAGTGCTAGCCGCTGTCCCGGCTCGATCGTGACCTCGCCGCGGACTTGGCCGACGTTCCAGGTGATCCCGTGGGCGGTGCGGGCGCCGTGGAGGAGGCTTTCACCGGTGAGCTCGTCTGAGCGGTGGACGTGGCGAAGGCGGAGCGTGCCGACGGTGACCTCATCCTGGCCTGAGTCGCCGGCGACGATCCACTGAGTGCGGGTTTCGCCGCTCTCCGGGTCGCGGAGGGTAAGCCGGACCCCCGTGCGGTCGTTCCGTGCCTCCTGGTAGGCCACGCCGGCCAGGGCGTAGGGGTAGTAGGCGATAACATCCAGGCGGACGGGCTCCTCGTCGTCGAGTTCCAGAATCCGGTGCAGCGGCACAAGCTCTCCGCTGCGGGTCTCTGGGTTGTAGTCGCGTACGAGGGGCTCGAGCCCTTTCAAGCTCTCGTGCAGCCGGTGGACGTTTCCATGGTGTTGCGCATACGCCTTGAAGCGCGGGAGCTGCGGCAGCGGGATCTGTAGGGCCTCGCGGCGTCCGGCGCGGATGAAAAGGGCCCGCTCATAGGCATCGTGATAGGTGCTGACGCGCTGACCAACGCGAACCAGGACCAGCCCCTCGGTCTTGTACTTGAAGTAGTAGACCATCCCGAAGATCAGCAGGATGATCCCCAAGTGGATGGTCCATACCCCGTACCGCGGCGGCGTGAACGGGATCCGCTCGAACGTTACCACCAGCAGGTTGGCACAAAGCGTCACCGCCAGCAGCCAGAGGGGCCAGGCGTTGAAGAACCCCTGCTCGTTGACCTCAAACACTTCCCGGACCGCGGGGATGCCCGAGCCCACGGCGATGTAGATCGCCAGGGCCGCCATCGTGCCAATGCCAAACCACACGCTGGCGAGCGTGTGGTTCCAGAGCCATGTCAGAGCGGACGAGATGCGCATCGGGGGGCCGAACCCGGGATTGTACGTGGCCCGTGGGCGTTGGTTGGCTACTTTCGATGCGTCCGATCGTCGCAGCAGGCGGCACTTTCGGGCATTACGGGCCCGTGGCAGCCGGGCCATCGTCTTGCGGCTGTCGCGGGGCGTCGTTCAGGAAGGCAACGGTCTCGTCGGCAAGCCGCAGCCAGGCGCGTCCGATCGCCTGCTGGGTGGCCTTGGCGACAGTTTCCTCGAAGTTCTTGTCATCGCGGCTGCGGCGGGCGTCGAACTGCTCGGTGATCACCGTGCTGAAGGAGATCGTGCCCGTGCGGACGTCGAGCAAAATGCCTTCCACCGTGCAGTAGGCCCGCACCTCATCGCTGCCTAGGAGGCGGCGATTCGTGTAGGTGCCCGTCTGCGTGCGGTAGACCAGCATCAGGTCGCTCTGGAACCGGACCGCTGCCTCGCGGAGATGGGGGATGGTCATGCGGCGGGGCGCGACCAGGGAGGGCAGGTATTGTGTCTTCTCGAGCCGCGGGCTCTGGGCGAGGTGCGAAAGGAAGTCCGAGTCGATCTCCTGGTTCATCCGCACGAAGTCGTCTGACCAGCCCCACCACGGCGGAAGCTGCCCGAAGCGGATGACCGCCAGCCTCGCCGGATCGGGCACGTAGACGGGCGAATCGAGGATCTGGGCGATGGCCTCATTGCTGAGCACCGCCTGGTCATCGGGGAAAAGCGACTCGGTCAGGGGCGCCGCCGCGGTGCGGAAGACGCTGTCCAGGGCCACGGCCTCGGGCTGGAGGTGAGCCGAGCTGGTGCAGCCGGACAGCAGCACGAGCGTGGCGGTCAGTGCCGCGGCCTTGAGGCAGGTGCTCATCTTTCGTTCCTTTGCGTGTGAGAAGCGGAAAAAGGCCGCCCCGGCCGTTGCGCCGGGGGCCGCGGCTGGACAAGTCTGCGCAGGGGCCTAGATTCGAGCAAATGTTGCCGAGAGCGTACTGTTCGCCAGCCCATGCCCAAGCGCACCGACCTCAAGAGCATCCTGATCAACGGTTCGGGCCCCATCGTCATCGGCCAGGGGGCGTAGTTTGACTATTCGGGCGTGCAGGCGTGCCGCGCGCTCAAGGAGGAGGGGTACCGGGTCGTCCTGATCAATTCCAACCCCGCCACGATCATGACCGATCCGCAGTTCGCGGACGCGACGTATGTCGAGCCGATCACCCCCGAGACGGTCGAGAAGATCCTGCGGCGGGAGAAGGCGCAGGGGACCCCGGTCGATGCGGTGCTGCCGACGCTCGGTGGGCAGACGGGGCTGAACGTCGCGATGGCGTGCTGGGACAAGGGGATCTTCGCGCGGTACGGCGTAGAGATGATCGGGGCGAACCGGGAGGCGATCTGGCGCGGGGAGGACCGGCAGGCGTTCAAGGACCTGATGATCCAGATCGGCCTGAAGGTGCCCGCCAGCCGCGTCGTGCACACCATGGAGGAGGCCCGCGAGTGGCTTGAGGAGATCGGCCTGCCGCTCATCATCCGCCCCGCCTTTACGTTGGGCGGAACCGGCGGGGGGATCGCCTACAACCGCGAGGAGTTCGAGGACATCGTCTCGCGCGGGCTGGACGCCTCGCCGGTCTGCGAGGTGCTGATCGAGCAGAGCGTGATCGGGTGGAAGGAGTTCGAGCTGGAGGTGATGCGCGACCGGGCGGACAACGCGATCGTCGTCTGCTCGATCGAGAACTTCGACCCGATGGGCGTGCACACGGGCGATTCCATCACCGTCGCCCCGATCCAGACGCTGACCGACAAGGAATACCAGCGCATGCGCGATGCGGCGCTGGCGATCATCCGGGCGGTGGGCGTGGAGACCGGCGGGAGCAACATCCAGTTCGCGGTGAACCCGGCGGACGGCGAGATGGTCATCGTCGAGATGAACCCGCGCGTCTCGCGCTCCAGCGCCCTGGCGAGCAAGGCGACGGGCTTTCCCATTGCCAAGATCGCGGCGAAGCTTGCGGTCGGGTACACGCTTGATGAGCTGCCCAACGACATCACGAAGAAGACGGTGGCGGCTTTTGAGCCGACGATCGACTACGTCGTGGTCAAGATGCCGCGCTGGACGTTCGAAAAATTCCCGGAGGCGGACGAGACGCTCACGACCCAGATGAAGAGCGTCGGCGAGGCGATGGCGATCGGGCGGACGTTCAAGGAGGCGCTCCAGAAGGCGATCCGTTCGATGGAGGTGGGGCGATTCGGCCTGGGCCTCGACAAGAACGACAAGTGGCTGGCGGCCCAAACCGCGCGCGCTCGGAGCCCGGAGCGTGAGCGACGGGTCTCTGGCAAGCGCACTGAATCCCGCGAGGCGCCGGAACCCCTCCCTGACGGTCAGGGCTCCGAGCAGAGCGATTCTGTTTATCCCATCCCCGAGGAGAAGCTCCGCCGGAAGCTGGCGGTGCCGAGCCAGGGGCGGCTGTACTACATCCGCTACGCCCTGAAGATGCGTTGGAGCGTCGAGCAGGTCCATGAGCTGACGAAGATCGACCCGTGGTTCCTCCACCAGATCCGGGAGCTGGTGGAGTTCGAGAATTGGCTTGCCCGCGAGAAGTACAAGGGATTCGATCCGGCCAATCCGGATTTGCTCTGGCTCGAGTACGAAACGTGCCTGACTGAGGCGAAGCGCCTGGGCTACTCCGATGTTCAGATTGGGCACGCATGGCAGGTCGCGCCTCAGGTAGTGCGCGCTCACCGCGAGCAATCGGGGCTCCGCCTTCGCCCCATCTATAAGCTCGTCGACACCTGCGCCGCCGAGTTCGAGGCGGCCACGCCGTACTACTACAGCACGTATGAGACGCCGTTCGAGTTTATCGCGCGTGGGGGGAGTGGGGAGGGCAGCGCCGGTGACGATGTCAACGACACAACCTCCGCTTCCCCGCAAGCCAGTTCCGGGGCACCGAAGTCCAATGTCGGGGCCCCTGAATCCAATTTTGGGGACCCGGAATCGGATGTTGGGCACGGCATACGCGATTTTGGAAGACCAGAATCGAGTTTCGGGGACCCAAAAGCCAATTCCGGGCACCCAGAATCCAATCTTGGGCACCAGGAACACGATATCGGGCACCCGAAATCCAATGTTGGTCGCCCAATATTGGATTTTGCGCCGCCAACTCGGACGTTCGGCGCGCCCGAAGCGCATTCCGCGACCGCCCTCGACGACGAGATCCGCATATCGGACCGCCCGAAGGTGATCATCATCGGCGGCGGGCCCAACCGGATCGGGCAGGGGATCGAGTTCGACTACTGCTGCGTCCAGGCCGCCTACGCCATGCGCGAGCTCGGCTACGAGTCGGTCATGATCAACTCCAACCCGGAGACGGTCAGCACCGACTACGACACCAGCGACCTGCTCTTCTTCGAGCCGCTGACGCACGAGGATGTGCTGAACGTGTGCGAACGCCTCAACGGAGGGTCATTCAGGAGAGACGAAGAGACGGAGAGACGAAGAGACGAAGTGTCGGAAGGGGTGGCCTCTGCTCCGGCGCACTCCGTCTCTTCGTCCCTTGGTCGCTCCGTCTCTTCGGGTCTGGTCCACGGCGTCATCGTCCAGTTCGGAGGCCAAACGCCCCTCAACCTCGCCAAGGGCCTGGAACAAGCCGGCGTCCCCATCCTCGGCACGAGCGTCGACGCCATCCACCGCGCCGGCTCGCGCGAGCAGTTCCGGGAGTTGATCCAGCAGCTCGGCCTGAAGCAGCCCCCCAACGGCATCGCCCGCAACCTCGACGACGCCCGGCGGATCGCGGCGGAGGTCGGCTATCCCGTCCTCGTCCGCCCCAGCTTCGTGCTCGGCGGGCGGGCGATGGAGATCGTGTACGACGAGCCGGCCCTGAACCGTTACATGACGGCGGCGCTGGACGCCGCCGGCATCACCGGCATCGCCGACTCGCCGATCCTCATCGACAAGTTCCTCGACAACGCGACCGAGGTGGATGTGGATTGCGTGGCGGATTACGACGCACCAAAGGGGTCAGGAGTCGCCACGGGCATGGCTCGCGAGAGTCAAGACACTTGGACGGCGACTCCTGACCCCTTCCCCGGCCGCTCCGTCATCGCCGGCGTCATGGAACACATCGAAGAGGCGGGCATCCACTCCGGCGACTCCGCCTGCGTCCTCCCGCCATATTCGCTCTCGCCGGAGATCGTCGCCGAACTCAAGCGCCAGACGCACGCCCTCGCCGCCGCCCTCCAGGTCCGCGGGCTCATGAACGTGCAGTACGCGGTGAAGGATGGCGAGATTTACGTCATCGAGGTCAATCCCCGCGCCAGCCGCACGATCCCCTTCGTCGGCAAGGCCACCGGCATCCCCTGGGCAAACATCGCCGCCAAGGTCATGGCGGGCAAATCGCTCGATGAGCTGGGCGTGCACGAGCCGCCGGTGATGGAGCACGTCGCGGTGAAGGAGGCGGTGTTTCCGTTCGCGAAGTTCCCGGGTGTGGACATCATCCTTGGCCCGGAGATGCGCTCGACCGGCGAGGTGATGGGCATCGACGCGACCTTTCCCATGGCCTACGCCAAGGCGCAGATCGCCGAGGGGACCAACGTGCCGCTTCAGGGCACGCTCTTCATCAGCGTCCGCGACGCCGACAAGCCGCTGGTCATCCCCATCGCCCGAAAGTTCGCCGAGCTGGGCTTTAAGCTCATCAGTACCGCCGGCACGCACGCCGCCCTCATCGATGCCGGCATCGAGGCGGTGCGCATCCCCAAGATCGCCGACCACGCCCGGCCGAACCTGGCCGACTACATCAAGAACGGCGACGTCCAGCTCATTCTCAACACGCCTACGAAGAAGGGGGCCGGGACGGATGAGGCCAAGATTCGCGCTCTGGCCTTCCGCAACCGCATCCCCATCGTCACCACCATCACCGGCGGAATGGCCTTCGCCCGCGCCATCGAGGCCCTGCGCGCCGGCGACTGGGATGTCCGCCCGCTGCAGGACTACCACGCCGCGGCCAGATGACTCTCAAATGGTCGAGGCGTCGCAGGACTTAGCATTTCTTGGCATCGTCGGCCGCCGGCGGTAGGGTGAGTTCCCGGTCAGTGACAAGAAAAAGCGAAAGCACGCACGTTCCTCCGCGGTCCTAATCTTTGTTGCAAGAAATGAAACATCACGAATCTACGCTGTGCGCCAAGCGCGTTTCGCGTTGCTCTCTTGCGGCGGGTCGGGGCGTCTCCGCCAGCGCGGAGCGGCTTGAGTCGCGCCGCCTGCTGGCGGCCACCCTGGACCCGGACACGCGCATCCTCACCATCACGGGCACCGACGGTGCCGACGTGATCCAGTTCCAGCTCGACGAGCCCGTCGGCGGGGCGGATGCGGCGACGAGCTTCTCCGTCCTCGAGTCCATAGCCACCGGCGCCAGCCCGCCGCTCTCGTTCCCGACGCAGCAGGAGATCCTGGACTTCATCGCAAGCGGCGGGGCGCCCACCGTCTCGTCCTTCGAGATCGCCTCGGTAAACGAAATCCGCATCGAGAGCGGCGCGGGCGATGACCTGATTATCCTCAGCCGCAAGCTGAGCCTCCCCGTCTTGCTGGACGGCGGGGCGGGGAACGACTCGCTCAGCGCTGGCCCGGGCGACGACACGCTTCTCGGCGGCGACGGTGACGACTATCACTTCGGGGGCGCTGGGGACGACCTTATCAATGGCCAGGCCGGAGCAGACGAGTTACTGGGCGGCGAAGGCTTCGACACCGCCGACTTCAGCAACCGCCTGCTGGGCATCTCGCTCACCCTCGACGACACCGCCAACGACGGGGTGCTGGAAGGGGACAATGTCCGCTCCGGCTTCGAGGCGGTTATTGGCGGGCGCGGGGACGACATGATCGATGTCTCGGGAGCACCCGGCGCCATGTACGTCGATGGCGGTGACGGAAACGACACCATCAATGGCAGCGACTTCGCCGATACGATCCACGGCGGGGCCGGCGCCAACCAGATCAGCGGTGGGGCCGGCGATGACCTGATCTTCGCCGAGAACGGGTCCACCGACACGATCGACGGCGGGCCGGGTATCGACATGGCTCTGGTTGACGTTCAGGATGGGGCGCTCGGCAACGTCGAGTCCGTCCTCGCCGACGCGCCGGGGGAGGATGACGTCGAACTGGTCCCCGGCGGCTCCGCCGCCATCGTCGGCCGTGTCCTCAACATCACGGGCACCGCCAGCGCTGACCTCGTGCGGCTCGTGCTCACCGCCGAT